>JAGYLD010000174.1 GCA_018401355.1 Bacteroidales bacterium | reverse complement strand
TAACAAACTATTATGATGATATGGTATCAGCTTACAATTCAGGAAAAGAGAATTATATCAATTTTTTATCAGAGTCATCAGTCTATCATTCAGGTTATTTAGGCGCATTGGAATCTTTAAAAGACCAGTACTCAAATAGCTTATTAAGGGTTTCACTTGCTACTTCAGAAGAGGGAATGGTATTTCTAGGAGAAAATAATACTCTTTCAATTAAGATAAATAATGACTACATTAATAATGTAAATATAGCAAATGTATCAATAAGTGCAGATAATCAAGATGTAACTGCTACGATCGGCAATTTTTCTGGTATCATTACTCCAAACTCATCTATTGTTTTACCCATTGAAGTTGCAATACCAGACTCTTGGTTTACAAATAATGGAGATTATCTCAATGATGTACAGCAGCTTAACCCACAAATATCATGGACTATTAACGGTGAGTCTGTCTCCAATGAATTCCTAATCAATGTCACGGTTACAAGTCATGCTCAAATAGTTGATGTTTATCCAGATAAGAATATTTATCGACCTGGGCAAAATGTTGAATTATCAGTTACTTATAGTGGTGTTGCTACTAACCCTAACCATACATTAGCTAGTTATTTAAAAAAACCAGACGGTACACTTGCTACAATTAATCTGATACATAACCCTGCTAATTATACATTTTCAAGCATAGAAACTTTACCAGAAGGCCCATTTGGTGCTTGGGGTACTAGAAATTACATTATTGAAGATGATAACTTAATAACTTCTATGGTACACACTGACAAGACATTTTATTTAGTTCCAGAAATAAATGGCAGTTTAGGCGACTTTAATTGGGCAAATGTTGCGATAATTTATCCTGAAGCAGATTTTGAAGCGGCAGAAGACATAAAAGAACTGTTAGAGATAGATGAAAGCGTTTTCTTTAAAGTAGAAGATTATACCTATTCACAGCTCCAATCTTTTGCTAATACGTATAATACAATATTACTCGGAGGGCATCTTGTTAATCCTCTGGTTGAAATGCTTACAACAACAAGCCTAACGCAAGAAGGAGATGCAATAATAGAATATTTCACCGATGCTTTTGGGAGTCAGGATGCAATTGTAATTGCAGGTTGGTTACTTCGTGATACACAAATTGCAGCTATGGGTTTCATTGATTCATATAATAATCTTGACATTACACCCCCTAATGCACCTGTGCTATCAAATCTTTCACAAGAGAATAATTCAGTTTTTGTAGAATGGATACCTAATCAAGAAAGTGATATTTCAGTTTACCATCTCTATAGAGATATGCATGAAAACGCTACAACTTTACTTTCATCAATTTCTGTAAATACGACAGAATACCATGATGATAATAATTTACTCCCTAGTGAAACATATTCTTATCGTCTTAAAGCATTCGATATTGCAGGGAATGAAAGCGCGTTTAGCAACGAACTCAATATCACTTTTGCTAATAGCACTTATACTATCTCAGGATCTATCCTTGAAGAAGACAATGCACCGGTTGATGGTGTAACGCTAACATTTAGTGATGATGGAGGCACTACAACAACAGATGCTTCAGGAAATTATTCCCTAATTGTTGATGAAGGCTATACTGGTACAGTAACTCCTTCAAAAGAGGGCTGGGCATTCGATCCTGTTTCAAAATCATATACCAATGTTTCCTCTGATTTACCCAATGAAAATTATTTGGGAGAACTTTACCAAAACAACCTCTCACAGAATCTATTGCATTACTATAAGTTTGACGATGATTTATCAGATTGTGTTGGGCAGATAGACGGGATAAATCACAATACGGTCATACAAGAAAATGGGTTAATAAATCAAGCCCGAGAGTTCCTGGGTTCAAGCAGTTGCTATATCGAAACCAACAGTTATTCAGATTTCAATTATTTACATAACGGAAGTGACTTTACCATTAGCATTTGGGAAAAACATAATACTGCAATAGAGGCTTCCTATACCATGCTGGGGAATGATATAGGAGGAGACCGAAGGGGTATTTTCTTAAGTGTTTATGGCGATAATGTAAATTTTACAGTTGGGAGAACTTCACCTTATCCGGTGGCAGGATGTTATTGGGAGGATGTATTACCTGTCAATACTACCCAATGGAACCATTTAGTAGTAACCTACGATGGTTCATTGAGCGAAAATCAATACTCACTTTATGTCAATGGTTTGCTAGCAGGTACTGCAAGCAGAACCAATCCGGCTACTTCGGGGGACTCATTTTATCCAATGAGATTTGGCATAAATAAACTTAGTGGAACAATTCAGCCTTTTGACGGTGATATTGATGAATTGGGTTTTTGGGACAGAACTATTGATGCAAATGAGGTTTTAGCCCTTTATAACAATGGCGCAGGTTTAGCCTATCCATTCGATAATGGCCAATTACATTCAGATTTCAGTGTCGACTTTGATCAGGGTTATGTTCCGTTAACTGTCCAATTTATTGATAACTCAACTGGCAACCCAACCTCTTGGCAATGGGATTTTGATAACGATGGAACCATCGATAGTGAAGAACAAAATCCTTTATGGGTATACTCATCAACGGGGATATATAGCGTAAGGTTAATCATCAATGATGGAGAGCAGTCAGATATCATCACAAAAGCTGATTTTATCACTGTGCTGGAGGCACCGGATATTGCCGTCGCTCCCACTTCAATGGAAGAAATATTGAATACAGATGAAACCTCAACCCAAATACTTACCATTACCAATGATGGAGGTAGCGATTTAAACTGGGTGATCGATATGGAGGAAACAACAGCGAAGAATTCAAGAACTGGTAATCGCAACATTATCATTTGGGATCCTGATCCTACACCTACCGGACTCGCTCTGAAAGCCGGTTTAGAGGCTATCTATGCCAACGAAATTAATTATACTACAGATATTTCTACCCTTACGCTTGATGAAAATGTTGATGTATTGTTTGTGTTATTGGGTATTTACAACCACAATCATCAACTGACCTCAAATGAGGCCGCAATAATCACTCCTTATCTTGATGCAGGTGGGTCTGTTTATATGGAAGGAGGTGATACATGGGCTTATGATACTCAAACCTCATTACATCCTTATTTTCATATCAATCCAACAAGCGATGGAAGCGGAGATATGGGGGCGGTGGCAGGACAGGATTTTCTTTTAGGAATGAATTTTCAGTATGATGGGGAAAATGGTTGGATGGATCATATAGAGGCACAGGATGGTTCCGTATGTATTTTACGAAATACAAGTCCGGATTATGGCTGCGGAGTGGCCTATAATTCAGGCAATTATAAAACTATTGGAACCAGTCTTGAATTGGAGAACTTAAACAACAGATCTTCGGAAGTATTACTGGAAAAGATACTGGAATTCTTTGAAGTGAGCAGCGGTGTTGATTGGTTGTCGGTTGATATGAGCGAAGGTACTATCGGGTCA
>JAGYLD010000173.1 GCA_018401355.1 Bacteroidales bacterium | reverse complement strand
TTTCACTCTAACCCTGGGCCTGCTGGCAATTATTTTTATGACACAGTGCGAAAACATGCAAACAGGGAAAAAAGCTGCTTCAGAATTTCCTCCGGCAGATACCACTGATGCAACAAACTATTTTTATGATAATGCTCCAACTATATCCTTACCGGTTGCCAGCCTCACTGTGGAAGGGGAAATTGAAAATCCCGGCCCGGTTGATTTTTCAAAACTGGACAAACACACTGTAATTGTTAAAGAAGCGGTACTTGAAGGCAAATCAGATAAATTTGTTGGAGCCTATCGCTATGATGGTTACTCATTGCTGGACATCCTGAATCATAGAAAGCTAAAAAAGGCCAATGCTGATGAATTTGAACCGATCATTGACCTTTATGTAGAGATATCCAATGATCAGGGAGATAAAGTGCTTGTATCCTGGGGTGAGATATATTATCCAACCCACCTTCATGAGATCATCATTGCCACGGATGTCATGCGCATTGTACCAAGTAAAACCAATGAATTGTGGCCATTGCCCGAAAAAAGCAAGCTGATCGTCTCCACAGACCTTATCACAGAGAGAAACATTAGTTCACCAACCACGATCACCGTAAAATCCTTTTCAGGAAAGTTTGAGGTAAACAGAAACATCAAACCCTTCTATTCACCTGCCTTCAATGTATTCACAGAAGATAGAGAAACGGGATCGATCGAGGAAAATCCCGAAGGCATTCAAATTCTTGACTACAAAACAGTATTTTACGGTCGTGGAAGGGGCATCCATAAATCAAAAGGGTTTACCGGATTTATGATGAAGGATCTCTTTTCTCAGGATTTACCATTAAGTCAAAAAGATTTAAAAACAGGGATATTTGTTGTTGCGGCTCTGGACGGATACCGTACCGTATTTACATACAGCGAAGTTATGAACCGCAACGACCAGTCAGAGGTACTGATCTGCATGATGCCTGAGAATGAGAAAGGCGGGAAATTCAGGATCTTCCCATCAGGAGATTTTTTCTCCGACCGGGCGGTTAAAGCGGTATCCTCCATCCACTATTTTAGCGAATAAGGCTATGAAAAAAATAAACTGGTTTTATGTTGCAGGAATTTTGCTGGGCGGGCTGGTCCTTCTGTTGGTTATCGGACCGTTGCTAAGCATCTTCCTTAAAACCAGTTTTTCGGATCTTTTTCAAACAGCATCTGAAAATGATGTCAGGGACAGTATAGCCAGGACACTTGCAATTTCATTTTTTGCTACAATTTTTTGTGCCATTGGTGGGATACCACTTGCATACCTGCTCGCAAGAAAGCGATTTCCAGGAAAAAACCTTATTAATCTTATCGTTGACATCCCCATTGTCATCCCACATTCTGCCGCCGGCATAGCCATTCTTGGATTCATATCTCGGGAAACTTTTGCAGGGCAAGTGTCCGAAGCCATTGGATTGAATCTTGTGGGACATCCTGGCGGTATTGCTTTTGCCATGGCCTTTGTCAGCGTGCCATTTCTGATCAATGCAGCGAGGGATGGATTTTCTTCCGTTCCATCTCAACTGGAAAAAGCAGCCCTCAACCTTGGTGCTTCACCATTCAGGGTCTTTGTCAGCATTTCACTGCCTCTCGCATGGCGTAACATTGTATCAGGCCTCGTGATGATGTTCGGACGCGGCATGAGCGAATTCGGTGCAGTGGTCATTGTTGCTTACCATCCTATGATCACGCCAGTGCTTATCTATGAGCGTTTTGTAACATTTGGACTAAAATACGCTCAGCCGGTATCTGTGCTGTTTATCATTGTTTGCCTTTTGGTATTCGGTTTCATCCGGTTGCTGGCCAGGAAACAGGAAAAAATGATCAATGCTTGAAATAAAAGATATATCAAAAAAATTGGGCGAATTCCAGCTGAAGGATTTTTCTTTAAAAATATCCCGGGGAGATTATTTCATGCTTTTGGGGCCCTCCGGTGCAGGAAAATCAGTAGTGCTTGAATCCATTGCAGGCATCATAACTCCAGATTCAGGTAGTATTTGGCTGGATGGCATCGACATAACGACATGCAGAATGCAGAACCGCAATATTGGCATGGTGTTTCAGGGTAACACCATTTTCCCGCATATGTCTGTTAAAGAAAACCTTTCCTACCCATTAAAGATAAAAGGAATATCTTCTGCAACAAGAAAAGATATCGTGTCTGACAATGCAGAACGCGTTGGAATATCTCATTTACTCGACCGAATGCCTGCAAACCTGTCGGGAGGTGAAACCCAACGCGTGATCATTGCAAGGACACTTGGCTCTAATACAAAATGCCTCCTTCTAGACGAACCGCTCTCATCCATTGATGTTCAGATAAAGGAAAACCTTATTGACCTGCTTCGAAGATTAAACCAGGAAGGGCTAACCATCCTGCATGTCACACATGATTTTCATGAAGCCTTTTCACTTGCAAACCAAATGGCGGTCATTGATAAAGGCAGGCTACTGCAAACAGGAACTCCGCTGGATATTAGCAAAAATCCAGCTTCCGGCTTCGTTGCAAGTTTTATCGGTATGCATAATTATTTTGAAGGAAAGAAAGGGCAAAATGGTATGATCATCCTGGAGAATAACATCATATTAAAAACCAAAAACATCCCGGAAAAAGATCATTTTCAAATATTAATTCCACCTGCTGCCATTCAATTCGACGTCTACAAACAAGGGCTCAACGATACCAACACATTTAAAGGAACCATAAAAAGAAGAATTGATTTCCCGGATTATACAGAATTATATATTGACTTAGGAATTCTTTTGCGGTTTAGGTTGCCTTTATCACATCCTCTGTCTCCCATAATATCAGCAGGAAGTCATGTCACTTTACAAATCATTGCAGAGCGGATTGTTCCTCTGGAAAATCATTAAATGTCTCAATGGTTTTTTCTATCATTGCTGAGAGCTCATGTACATTGCAATTCTCCCCCAGCACGGAAATATGTGCTTTTTTATAATACTCTTCCCTAAACTTCATAAGCTCTTCAATAAATTTCATTAATTCTGTTTCATTCAATTGCTGCACCCCTGGCCGTCGCTTTTTGGAATGCAACAACCTGTTTTTCAAGGCACCATATTTCATCGTGATATATACCGTGAGGCCATTTCTTTTCATCACTTCCATATTATCAAAGAAACATGGAGTACCTCCACCTGTGGAAATAACAGCTTTGTCTGCTAATTGTAATAGCTCGTGAAGGACATCTTTTTCCAGCTCTCTGAATTTATCTTCACCAAATTGTTCAAAAAATCTCTGGATAGTAAAATGGTACTTCTCTTCAAAAAATAAGTCGGTATCATAAAACTCATAACCAAGGCGATTGGCCAAACGCCTGCCTATTGTTGTTTTTCCGGCTCCCATGAAACCGATTAAGAAAATTTTCATATATTTTTCTGCGCCCTGTTTTCTATATCTTCACTTTCTGCTGATGGCTTTTTTGGCTCTTCTAATTTTCAACATTACGATGGTATTTTG
>JAGYLD010000172.1 GCA_018401355.1 Bacteroidales bacterium | reverse complement strand
CTGGTTGCTGAAAGAATTTGGAAAAACCTGTTTTGAAAACACTGTATATGTAAATTTTGAAGATGCTTCTCAGCTTCAGTCGTTATTCAAGGAAGACTTTGATATTCCCAGGATATTAAATATACTGGAAGTTTATACAGGACAAAAGATCATTGCCGGAGAAACCCTGATTATTCTTGACGAAATACAAACTGCAGAAAGAGGTCTTACTTCCTTGAAATATTTCCACGAGAAGGCTCCTGAATACCACATCGCAACTGCAGGCTCTTTACTTGGCATTAGCATGCCTCGAAAAACATCATTCCCAGTAGGAAAAGTTGAGTTTATAGATTTAAATCCGATGTCCTTCTCTGAGTTTTTAATTGCACTTGGAGAACAAAAACTTGTCGGAATACTTACAAGCAGGGATTGGAAAAGCATCGGGATTTTTGGAGAGCGTCTCAAAGGGTATCTAAAATCGTATTATTATCTTGGAGGTATGCCAGAAGTAGTAATGGAGTATACGCAACAAAAGAATTTAGATAACGTCAGGGACCTGCAAAAGAACATTTTAATGGCTTACGAGGCTGATTTTATTAAATATGCTCCTGGCAATACAATACCGAGAATCAGAATGGTTTGGCAGAATATTCCAATGCAGCTCTCAAAGGAGAATAAGAAATTTATGTATGGCAGCATAAAACACGGCGGAAGGGCAAAGGATTTTGAACTTGCCATACAATGGTTGTTAGATGCCGGAATGCTGTTGAAAAATACCAGGGTCACAAAACCAGAATTACCTTTAACAGCTTTTGAAGAACTATCGGTTTTTAAATTGTTTTTACTTGATGTTGGCTTGTTATCCGCAATGTGCAATCTACCTGCCCGGGCAACAATACAAGAATCTGAATTATTCCTGCAATACAAAGGTGCCCTTACTGAGCAATATGTGATGCAGCAGCTTCACTCAATCAATACAGATAAGATTTCATATTGGACAAATGAAAGGAGCACAAACGAAGTGGATTTCATCGTTCAGCATAATGGCAAGATAATACCCATCGAAGTTAAGGCTGAAAGCAATGTGAAATCGAAGAGTTTCAAATTCTTCTGTGATAAATATAATCCTGAAATAGCCTTGCGTTTTTCTTTACGTCCCTATAAAGAAGAATCCTGGATGATAAATATACCCTTATTTGCAGTGGAATACGCCCTCCAACACACCAATCGATCATAATCCTTCCAACTAAAATTTTCAGATGATGAAGTTATTAATGCAGATATCCATTCTAATTCTTCTATTTTTTACTTCCTGTGTCCCGGAACAGGATTTCCTTCCTGAAAATCCATATATGATTAAAGAGGGCGGTCGTCCCTGGGTGATTGCCCACGGCGGAGCAAAGCAATTATGGCCCGGGAACACCATGCCGGCTTTTGAGGGTTCCGTACAATTGGGGGTGGATGTATTGGAAATTGATATGAAGATCACAAAAGATGATGTCCTGGTCTGTCACCATGACCATACCATTGACCGGATGAGCGACGGGGAAGGCGAGCTGGGAGCATATACCTACAAAGAACTGCTGGACTTCAATTTCGGAGATGGATTTGAGGCCCTCGACGGAACCTTTCCCTACCGGGATGATACGATACGGATATGCAAACTGGAAGAAGTGTTTGATCGCTACCCGGACATGTATTATACTGTTGAGATCAAGGACCGCGGGGAAAGCGGAGAGCGGGCAGGTGAGCTGCTGAAAGCACTGGTGGAAACCTATCAGCTCGGGGACAGGATGGTTGTTGCAGCTTTTGACGATGAGACCCTGACTGCGTTTCAGGGTCTGGAAGAAAACATGATCCCGGTTTCCACGTCGCAAAAGGAAGCCACCAAATTTGTGATCACCGCCAAAACATTCACAGGTGTGTTCTACGCACCTGAAGCCGTGGCACTGCAGCTTCCGATGGAACAATCCAATCTGAACCTGACACGGAAGCATGTGATCAACAGCGCCCACAAACACAACATGGCCATTCACTACTGGACGATCAATGAGAAGGAAGACATGCGCAGCCTGATCGAAAAGGGAGCTGATGGTCTTATTACAGACAGGCCGGATATCATGCTGGAGTTGCTGGAGGAGATGGGATATTGAAATTACAGGATCGATGGAGAGACCTCGTTCCCTGAGTGCCATTTACCAGGGATTCAAAGACTCAAAAATGAAAACACTAGCATAGAAAGATTTATCATTCATTTACCAAGCTCTCTAAGATGTTCGTTGGTTTCTCGTATCTTCGGGAACCTTTTGACGATAAGAGCATATCACTGAGCAAATCTTCAATCTCGCTATAGTTGACATCCTCAATTGTTTCAGCGATAGCAATACTGTATTCGATTTGTTATTTCATCTGGGGCATATGTGTGGCCTTTTTGCTTATTTCCTTCGGCTTTATCATGTGTAAATTGAATTTCTGATTGACTCAGTATCAATATTTATTTTTAAACGAAACTTCGAATTTTTTCTCCCCTGATCCGGACCAGTCGTATCTAATAAAGAAAAACTGGATCCTATTTTCCGGAGCAGACTTTCATGGTGTGCGGTCCATTCTAAACGAAGAAGATCACATAAGTACAGGTATCTTTTTATCGCAACTTGGCTCTCATACTGAATAAAATATGATATCAGTTTATCAGGATTAACTTTATCCCTGGTTTCATATATTGCTTTTCCAATTTCAATCATTCCTCTACATAAATGAGGTTTAGAAACAGCATCAACTATAGTTTTTTCAAGCTCACTTACCATAACTTTTTCATGTTGACTTATCCAGGTATTCTTAAATCCGAAGAACTTCGATGCTTTCTGAGTAACAAATCGAAATTCTACATCTTTTATCTTGCGAGTTGAAGGAATAACCTGGCGATTAGTTGCAATGAATTCTTTTAGACTTGGCTGAGTAATTAATCCATGAATCTGCATTGCAGAATAATAAGCTATATAATAATCCTTGCCCTTCATTAAATACTTGGCAACAAGATGCCAATCCGGCATGTAAGAGCTTGAATCCTCACTAGAAGGCACCTGAGGTTTGATAATTTAAAGGTTTACCGGCTGTTAGATTAAGTCTTGACTAATTCAATATTATTTTTCTTGCGCCCAATATTATTTCACACTCTGACTTAGCGCTCTTTTTTCTTGCTCTGCACGCATTTTATCCCTACATTGCACTTAAATTTTTCAAAGAATGAAGAATAGCTCCCGTTTTTCTCAAGCAACACCCATTTTTCATGGAAAACAATGTCCGGAAGAGGGATATATCGTTGGTTACTCTGCAATTATAGAGAAATTAAGTCTTAAAGTTCCCATTCCATATCAAATTACGCTGGTTTGCTACCAAAACAAAAACTACGAAACAAAAGAATGGAAAATCCTGCCAAAATCATATTTACCGCAGGATAATTCTGAATTAACAGAAATTGAAGCACTATATAAACATTTGGTTTTTGCTCTCAAATATGAAGGAATCAATCTTCTGGTATATCGAAAGCTAACTGAATATTA
>JAGYLD010000171.1 GCA_018401355.1 Bacteroidales bacterium | reverse complement strand
GAAACACTGAAAGTTCCGAATCCTGTAATAGTTACTTTTCCTCCTTTTTTCAAATAAATAATTGGAGAACCCAAAAACTGAGAAACATGAAACAGCAAAAGAAATCAAAGAAAAGAATTCCCCCATTGAAAGTTAAAACCATTGTAGTTCTTTCACCCCCTACCCTGGACAGCATCCTTGGTGGTGAACCAAACTTTAGCGCTCAAAGTCCTTTCGAAGAAACAAATTACTTAAACAAAACCCTGACATTTCAATGTTGTATGAGGAGACGGCATTGATCCCGGATCACGGGCCAAATATTATGAATGGGGCCCACAGTTTTTGAAATGATTTATTACTTGCCTTAAGGATATCAAGTTTTGCCGATCTTAATGCAGCCGAAGGATTTTCACCTTCCACCAGAGATGAATAAAATCTGGTCATGAAATCCATGGTGTGTACATCTGAAATTTTCCACAAGGAAATAACGATATTGCTTGTCCCCGATCCAAGAAATCCATGGGCCAAAGAGATTATTCCTTCTCCGCCAACAATCCTTCCCAAACCACTCTCACAACAACTCAGGACAATGAGCTTGTTTGAATTACAATAATCGACTAATTCTTCAGGATACAAAATGCCATCTTCATGAATATCTGCACTTCCATCAAAAAGTTCCATCTCTCGTTGCCTGTCCTGAAAAAACACCAAACCACCTAACCCATATTCATCATTGAAAAAACCATGCGTAGCGATATGAATAATATCACAAAAGGAAGTTTCTGCCTTAAAATTATTTTCAGTGGCATTATACTCAAGGTACTTATTAATAAAAATGCCCTTTTCAGAAAGAATTCTTGAAATGGTATCAACCTCCTGGCCTGAAAATGGAAGTTCTCTGATATATCCATCGGGGCCAAGAAATGTCCTCAGTGAAAATTTATCAATATTCCTATGATGCTGGTCACAAAAAGGAAACTCTCCCTTAAAAACCGGAGCAAAGCCGGCAAAGTTCTTAACCTGGTTTATTCCCGTCCACATTGGTGCTGACTTCAATTGCATCCAAAAAGTGGCTGAATAGCCATAAATTGTTTCATATTCAGATATCAAATAGCTGCCAGCCAAGTCATCCTGCGTCATAATCAAGGCTTCAAATGGCAAATAAAACAAGTATTCATCAGGAAGAATGATTAACCTTGACATTCCTTCCAAACAACCCAATAATGGCATAAACAAGCTATTACATAGCTTTTCCGAGTGGTTCTTGAATGGAACCGGATCAGAGAGTTTAATTGATCTCATGCAACACTGAACTTCATTTTTCAGGTCCTTTTCAACATCACTATAAACGAATAGGCCATTATGATTTATGACGATCACTACCAAAAGAGAATCCTTAATGAAATAGTCCAGGATAGCCTCATCCACATCTAAACATTTGATCAGTTCATCCGGAGAAGGCAACCTCTGATGCTTACCTGTTGCAATGGAATCAATGATCTGACTTAACTCCATTAAATCCATTGATAATTGGAAAATTTTGCTTTTCAGCATTTTAACAGACTTATGCTGCATTGTTTTCCCGGATATTATTGAAGAATTCAAATGTGATAAAAGCTTGTTTTTCCTTAACAATAAAAGTTGTTCAAGATCAACAAGAGAATCCGGCACCGGGCTCTCCCGTCTTACTTTACTGGTAAATATGATGTGTTCAAGGGTATTGGCCTTACAGCATTCAATGAGCTTGAATAATTGTTCCTGCAATACAGGATCATCATTCAGGCTGTCATTCTTCTCAATGATCGAAACAATAACCCTTGATAAAATATCTTTGTTCTTCTTGGTTGTATAATATTTAGATTCCAGAGAATGATGACTGCTATATATTCTATCCAGTGATGCCATAAGAAGATCCATAAGAATTTTCCTGTTCAATTCCGTTCTGTTCAATTCAAGATCACATTGAAGCAGACCAGCCAGTGAAATAGATAATTCCTGCATACTGAACCCCAGGCTAAGGTTTTTAGGATCTTGCAAAAGATCATCGGATGTGATTCCTGCCAAATTGGCTGTAATGGCTTTTTTAAAGAACTCAAACGCTGTCGTGAAATCCCCTTGTTCCTCATATAGCATTCCAATAGAATTCAAAGTCTCAGCAATTTCCGGATGCTTCTTCCCAAAAAGCGAATCCCTCAAATGCAAACATTTAGAGAAATAAAAGATAGAGGAATCTGTTAAGCCATTTTTCATGAATATATTTCCCAAATCAAAGAAACAAGCAGATAATTCATAAGGAAATGATGATTTAAAAATCTTTATGGCTTTAAGCATGCTACTGTGTGCCTGCTTAAGATAATCGATTTCACTCAATGTCCTTCCTTTATTGGCATAATAATGCCCCATCTCAGGATGCTTAATATCGTAATATTTTGAAAGCAAATGATACGAACGATCGAGCATCAGGATGGCCTGCCTGGTTTCCTCCGTTTCTGCGAGTACAGTGCCAAAATTATTAAAAGCGTAAGCCAGGAGAATTTCTTCATCATTCCCTTCGAGGTATTTAATCGCTTCCTCGAAATAACCTTTTGCAAAATAAAAATCCCCGGTCCGCTGATAAACTGATCCTACATTTAGCAATATGATGGCATTGAATACAGAATCAACAGGTATAATTCGATCGGAACACTTTAAAGCATTTTTATATGAGTCGCAGGCCCTATTCCATCTGCCAGCAAATTCGTATGCCATGCCCAACAGGTGGTGGGTCTTTCTTAAATAATGCCACTTTTCATCAAGATTAATATTATATATCAAATCTCCTTCCAACTCAAGTCCCTGGGAAAAGCAGTAAATACTCGAATCATAATTACCTGTTTGGAGATGATAATATCCCAATGCATTCCATCCAATTATTTTTGTACCATCAGAAACAATTCTATCTTGATCCAAAGCCTCCTGGCATATGTATTTAACTTTTTCTCCTTCTCCCGAATCAATTATCCGGTTGAGTCTGTCAATCTCCTTGTTTATTTCACTGTAACTCTGGAATTCATTTTTATGAGAGACTTGAATATCCTCATTCTGGGCAATAACCGAGCCTTGCAGAATCACCTGCAATACTATTATTCCAGTAAAAATATATCTTCTCAGCATATTTATTAAATATGTCGAATCAACCTTATTGCTCTTTCCCGGGCATACAAAAGAAAACACCCCAGTGGAGGGCTTCCTCCTCATTGCTAATTCTGAAAAGGTAAGCACCAGGATCAAATTTTACTTTCATTTCAAATGTGCCCTCAATGATATTTTCCTTACCTGTAACAAAAATGCCATCAGCATTCAGGATATCTATTCCTATGCTTTCTCCCTGATATTTCCATGAGAATGAAATCATATCACCCTGGACATAAACCATAGAATCGGCAGGCGCATAAAACCTGAATCCATCAGACCTATGTTCTATCCGGAGCAGATCAGCATACTCAGGAGAAATTGAATACGCCGGATCGTTCCAGTCAATTTGCTCAAGCGTTGTTACCAGATTTTGGCTCATGGATTTTTCATCCATGAACAAATTAATATAAATAAAATAGACGGCGATGACCAGGAGC
>JAGYLD010000170.1 GCA_018401355.1 Bacteroidales bacterium | reverse complement strand
ATCATGGTGGCCATGCCCTGAGATTTAGTCTTGCTCAAAGAATGCTGGAACTAAATACGCCTATGCCAATAATATCCGAAGCTCTGGGGCATAAGAACAGGGATATTACAAGGCAATATGTCAGGATAGACCTCCCATTGCTTCAGAAATGTTCGCTCGACGTTCCGGCAATTAATGACAGTTTTTACCTGCAGAAAGGAGGATGCTTCTATGAATAATACGTTTAAATATCATAGTGTATTGGCTCCATATATGAACGGGCTGATAGCGATAAAAGAATCGCAAGGTTATACAACGATCTCGATGAAGTGGTTCTTCAAGGAATTTGACTCTTTTGTTATTAATTACAACCTGAAAGACCCTGTCATAACGCAAGACTTAATTGAGGCATGGCGTAAGTCTCGTATCAATGATTGTAATCGAACCATTTATGGGAAATGTTCCAAATTGGTCCAGCTTGCAAGATATATGTGCGAGCGTGGGGAAAACTCATATATAATGATGCTGCCTAAGGTTAAAAATGACAGAGGGCACACGCCATACATCTTCTCAGAAGGTCAAATGCGGAAGATCTTTGAAGAATCCAACAGACTAATACGTGAGAGCCATCGTATAGATGATCCTATTATGGCTATACCGGGTTTGATTAGGCTTTTATATAGTACAGGCCTCAGAATAACCGAAGCTATATCAATCAGGAATGATGATGTTCATCTTGACCAGGGGTATATACATATCAGAAAATCCAAGAATGGTTCTGAACGGCTTGTTCCAGTGTGTAATACTTTAAAGCAAACACTAATGCAATATATCAGTTACAGAAACCATCTGCCATTAAAGGGATTACAAGAAGGTACAAATCTTCTGTTTGTGAAGTTGGACGGAACTGAAGTATCTGCATCATGTGTTTACAAATGGTTCAGGAAAGTGTATACCAACTGTGGTATCCCTTACATAGGTGACCGCTTCGGTCCTCGTTTACATGACCTACGTCACACGATGGCTGTTCATACTCTGGCAAAATTGGTAAGGGAAGGAATGGATGTATATTCAGCCTTACCGTTACTATCGGCGTGTCTTGGTCATACTCAATTATCTTCTACAGAACATTATGTAAGACTTACTTGCAGTGAATATCCGGAACTTTTGAGGCAATGCTCTTCTCTCAATAAGTTTATTTATCCAAATGAATAATACAATGAATACAAAAACTGATTTTGCAAAATATCTTAGCAAATATTTATCTTCATATTTGCCCTATGAGCGGAATGTAAGCCCCAACACTATTGCTGCATACCGGGATTCTTTTGTGCTGTTCATTAATTATATGAAAAGTGTAAAACACATAAAGGTGGAAAAATTAACCTTGGATGCTATAAATAAAGAAAATGTTATAAGCTTCTTAAACTGGTTGATTGACCAAAAAGGATGTAACATATCCACCCGCAATTATCGCTTAGCTGCTATACACTCATTTATATCCTATCTTCAATATGAGAAAGTTGAAAAACTTAATGAGTGGCAGAGCATCTTGTCGATTAAGGCCATGAAGAAAGAATCAAATGCCCCAAACTATCTGACAGTTGACGGTATTAAGCTCTTATTGGCACAGCCTGACATTGAAGACTATTGCGGCTTAAGACATCTAGCCATACTTGCGTTAATGTACGATACTGGATGCCGCGTACAGGAGTTGATAGATCTGACAGTTGACTCCCTCAGGATACAAACGGAACCATATACCATACGCATATATGGTAAAGGTAGGAAAACAAGAATAGTACCAGTGGTTCGTAACCAAATAGTTATCTTACGAAAGTATATGGATAGATACAGACTTAATGGGAACAACTTTCATAGTTATCCGCTGTTCTTCAATAAAAGTGGTAAAAAGTTAACCAGGACTGGTGTTGCTTATATTTTGAAAAAATACGCCGATATGGCAAGACAAATAACTCCATCTCTAATCCCTGAAAAAATCAGTTGCCACTCCTTAAGACACAGTAAAGCAATGCATTTACTTCAAGCAGGCGTAAATTTAATATGGATAAGAGATCTGTTGGGACATACAACCATCCAAACCACAGAGGTCTATGCGAAGGCAGATTCATTACAAAAAAGAGAAGCACTTGAAAGGGCGTATATGGATATGTTGCCTGATAAGAATAAGGATCCTGAGTGGCAAAAGAATCAGACGCTTCTTGAATGGTTGAAAGGACTTCAAAAGGAGTAGAATATCAAATTTTATGTAGAGTTTAACTGTAAAGTTGCTTGGCAATATGCTATAGATCAAGTCACTTGCATTTTAGTGTTTACATAACGGGAAGCTTCTCATAACCCTTCAAATTAATCCTGTATGATGTATGCACTAATCGGTCGATAATTCCATCGGCAATTGTTGCGTCGCGGATTATATCATACCAGCTTGCAATAGGTAACTGACTTGCAATGATGGTTGACTTTTTACCATGACGATCTTCAATGATTTCCATCAAGTCAAACTGCTGCTGTTGTTCCAGATGGGTTAATCCAAAGTCATCCAGGATAAATAAGGATGTTTTCGCAATTTTATCAAAAAATTTCAATATAGCACCCTCCATGCGAGCCATTTTTATTCGAAGCATAAATTTTTGGGTGTTAAAATATGCCACATCATACCCATGTGAACAAGCTTGATGTCCCAAGGCTGAGACTAACCAACTTTTTCCGCATCCTGTAGAACCAGTGACCACCAGCGATTCCCCATTGGCTATAAACTGGCAAGTTGCCAGTTCTGTTATCAGATTTTTATCCAGTTCCCTGGAAGGATCATAGTTCAGTTCTTCCAGACTACTCTGATAGCGGAACTTTGCATTTTTCAATAAGCGCTCAAAACGACTGTTTCTTCTTTCATCATCTTCAGCCTGTAGGAGCATTTCCATTCCATCGGTAAAGGATAATTCCTGGATTCTTCTGGTTTCGGCCAGAGCCTCCCAGGTACGTAGCATTCCTTTGAGACGCAACTGTGTTAGTTTTGTTTGAATTTGATTCATGTGATTAAAATTTAAGGTTTAATTGTTCGTAATATTCTCTTCCTCTGATATTTTCATGACAAGGCGACGGAGTCGCCGGAGATCCTTGGTCTGGTTGCTTAATCAGGTACTCAATGATCTTCCTAATAAAATTATATGAGTACGATTTGCACTCAATGGCTTCTTGACAAGCCCGGTTGAAAATCGCTAAATCCGTCTTTCTGTACAGGCTAAATAATCCATCACAGGATTTGTAGTTTTGTTCCGGATGCCTGCCTCCCTCAAAAAGGAGTTTGATTAGTTGATAGAGCACTTCTGACTTACGCTCAGCTTTTTGCATGTAATACGATGGGCTTCGGTCCAGATAATGTTGATGATGAGAACATAAGTGCTCTTTCACGGTAGTATATTTACCCGGGGAGTAATCCCGCTGGTGAACAGCAATCATCTCTCCCCGGGAATATATGCGAACCATTGATCGTGTAAAGATAACCTTGACACGTTCTCCGATCCATTGGTAAGGTACACTGTAGTAATGATTATCGATAGTCAACTGAATATGATTATTTTTTGCCACCTTCAACTCTCGGTAATATTTGATTTCAT
>JAGYLD010000017.1 GCA_018401355.1 Bacteroidales bacterium | reverse complement strand
GTTATGTTGCTTACAAGATCCTTTTTTTCTCTTCACTATAATCCCTAAACTTAATACAAATACCTTGTTATCTGACCTGCTTCTACCATAATAAATCTAAAAACCAGGCCTCCAAAAAGAATAAGGATGGCAGGGACAGCCACAGGTATCTTAAATCCTGTTAGCTCAAGGATCTCCAGGATTGCAGGAAACACCATGCCCAGGAAAATCACAAAAACCCAGAATGACACTGTAAACGGCCCTCCCAGGAACAATTGTGCGGCTTCTATCTGCACTTGTGAACCGGCAAGAAAACCCATAATCATGTGTGTGATCAGGAATAATTCCACGATGATAAGCATAAGGTCGATCTTACTCATAATTCTTCTTTCCAAATGGCTTTTGGATATCCACATGATGGTTGCCGCTCCGGTTGACAATCCTGAAACTAGGAATAATGGGCCCAGTATGGAGGTATTCCATAATGGACGTGCATTGAATGCCGAGAGCAGGATACCGGTATAAATACCCAGGATGACAGCGAGGGACATAATAAAATATGACAGTGTTTTTCTATTGCGGGCTGTCCAGTCGAGAATCTCCTGAACAATCTTAAATTTCCATTTCCAGGAAGGGATGGCTTCCTGGAGATAGCTACCTGCCCAGAGGAATGAAAGTGGTGTGATCAGCATCAACACCCAGGCTCCCCATGACATGGGAGATTCAAGCCGGATTGTGGTATAGAGCTGCCAGAAATATAACTGGTGCTTTAAGTCATAAAACAGTGCAAATAAGCCGATGCTTAAGATAGCAGGCACTGTAAAAGTGGACCATTTTACAGCAGCAGGCATTTCCTTTTCCCTGTCCAGAATAGTATACAGGGAAGCAAAGAACAGAATACCTGCGGCCAATCCTCCCAGGAACAGATATACAGGTATGGGCCAATGCCATAAAGAAAGGTAAGGGTCTATCCCTGGATTCATTCGACCACTGATGATAAGCTCTTCTCTCATATATTTTAACTTATTGGTTCTACATTAAATAAAATATCTGTGGCTCAGTACCGGCTTCCGGTGCCAGCGCTTTGAACTTCCTGTTTTTCAATGAAACAGAAACATCGCTGTCAGGGTCATCCAGGTCGCCGAAATACATGCATTTTGTCGGACAAACGGCTACACATGCCGGCTCCTGTCCCCTCTTTACGAGGTGATCACAAAAAGTACATTTGTCGACATACCCTTCCGGATGGGAATAACGTGCATCGTAGGGACAAGATTGAATACAGGCTCCGCAACCGATACATTCTTCAGGTGTAACCAGCACGATCCCGCCTTCTACAACATGGCTTGCACCAGTGGGGCAACATCTCACACATGGGGCATTATCACAATGGTTACACCGTTCAGATCGCAATTCCAACTCTACATTCGGATAGGATCCATCCACTGTCTCAGTGATCCAGTCGCGGCAATATCCAATGGGCACATTGTTTTCTGTCTGGCAAGCTACCACACAATCAGAGCAGCCTACACATTTTTTTGTATCAATAGCCATTGCGTATCTCATGACCTAACCTCCTTTCCGGGATCTTCTTTCAGGAAAGTCACAAAATTGCTACGCATTCCGGTGCCTCCCATCAGTGGATCTATTTTAATATTTGTTATCAGGTGCGAGTCGCTTGCTCCTTTGCCATAAGCCCTGCTCAGCTTTTTATCAGAGTGTCCGAAACCATGCACCATGTATATTGAATCCCAGCGAATCCTTTCCGTTACCCTGACTTTTATCGGGAACTCTGAAACAACGTCGTCCTGGTTTTTGAGCCAGACTTTGTCACCAGGACGTAAATCCCATAGTTTGGCTACTTTAGGATTCACCCAAAGATGATTTTCTTTTTGCAAATCGGTCAGGTTTGGATTGTTTGCAGTACGGCTGAATGTATGAGGAGGGGTACGCCCATATATCAAACGGTAATAACCTTTCTCAGGTTCTTCGTGTTTGGTATAAACAGGGATTGGATCAAACCCTTCTGCAGCAAAATCAGTCGCATAAAGCTCAATCTTCCCGGTATTGGTATTGAATTTAACATCCTCACCTTTAGCGAGATACAAAGGTCCATATTTCCTTTCAAGGTTCATCACCCCTTTCTTTTGCATCTCTTCAAGGGAAGTGCCAATTTTTTTCAGCTGCCAGTCGAGCACCTCAGAGTAGTCTTCATAATTGAAATATTCTCCCAGGCCCAGTCTTTCCCCAAGTTTTTTCGCAATCCACCATGCAGGTTTACTATCGTATTTTGGTTTCGCTGCAGGCATTCTGAGCGCAATTGTAGGTTCTCTTGAGGGTGATTTCCTTAAATCATCATAGCGCTCAAGATATGTACACTCAGGAAGGATCACATCGGCATACCCTGTAATCTCCATGGGCATGGTATCCACCACAGCAATAAAATCAAGCGAATCAAAAGCCTCTTTCAGTGCCGGCATTCCTGGCATCGTCAAGGGCAGGTTGGTACCGGCTACCAGCCAACCATGAATTTTATGATCCCCTTGATAAGAGGCTGTAGAAGCTTCAACAAAATCATTGGATACTGATAAGGCAGCAAATTTATATTTATCCTTCATCATATCCTTCCAGTTCCATTTTGGCTTTGGATATGGTGGATAAGGATACTTGGGAACTGAAGCACTTTCTTTATAGTAAAAACCTCCGCGACGCCCCCATGAACCCAGCAAAGCATTCAGGATGGCAATGGCCCTGGACCGCTGTGTATCATCACCATACCAGGTAACATGTCTTCCAGGATGAACAATGACAGCAGGTGAAGCCTTGGCCATTTCCCAGGCAGTTTTCCTGATAACATCCGGCTTGATGGTTGTGATGCCATACGCCCATTCCGGGGTCATATTCTTTACATGTTCCTTGAGCTGGTCAAAACCAAATGCATACTGCCTGATATAATCTTTGTCGTAGAGATCATCATAAACCAGGACATGGATCCAGGCAAGTAACAGGGCCATGTCTGTTGCAGGTTTAATTGGGAGCCAGTATTTGGATTTGCTGGCGGCTGTGCTGAACCTCGGGTCAACCGTGATGATGGCAGCCCCATTATCGATAGCATCGGACATTTCCTGAACCTGGCCGTTGTGCATATTCTCACCAATATGTGATCCTATCAACACCAGGCACTTGGTATTTCTGATGTCTGTTGGCTCAGGTGAACCTACCGCAGCTCCAAATGTAGCAACAAACCCCACCTCCCTGGGTCCCCTGCATTGGGCATAGGAAGGTGCAGTGATATTCGAACTTCCAAAAGCTTTTAGCATATGACCGAGATGACTTCCTGGTGAACCATGGTTAAAAAGCGCCATGCTCTCAGGACCATATTTTTCAGCTATCTCTTTCATCCTGGAGGCCACCAGATCGAGGGCCTCTCCCCAGGTGGCTTCAGCAAACTGTTGCTTGCCATTTCTGGTTACACGTATCAGAGGTGTTTTTAGTCTGTCGGGATCGTAATACATACCGATGCCACCAGTGCCACGTGGACAAAGGCGGCCATTGCACAAAGGATCATCTTCATTTCCGATGATCTTTTGTATGCGGCCTTCAGCATCGGTATATGTCCATCCGGCACATTTCCAGAAACAAACTTCGCAATACGTAGGATATCTTTTAACAGCTTTCAGAGATGCCTGAGTTGAATCATCGGCAGCAAAAAGCCCGGATCTGTCAAATAATGACAGAGCACTTCCTGCCACAGCAACACCTGCTGTTCCCAATGCTGAAATCTTGATAAAATCCCGTCTTGTACTCATAAATATTCAGGTAAGTATTTATATTACTTTATACAAATGTATTTAAGAACCTTATATGCATATTTTTAAATACTTGGACTTGCTCAGCTAAAATCAGGTATTAAATCAAATTTATTTTGACTATTTACTTATTTTTGAAAACGCTTAAGATAAAAAGACAGTAACTTAAACTCTAAAAGTAATCAAAAAAATTTATGACTCAAAACCTTGATCAGGAAAACAATAATAAAACTATTCAATATCCGGAGTGTTTTGGTTTTCTGAGCAATAAACAGTTAGAGATAGTAAACAACAGCAGGTTGGACATATTTTACCGTGCTGGTGAAACCATCTGCAAACAGGGGACTTTTGCCTCCCATATTCTTTTTCTGAGAAAAGGATTGGCAAAAGTATACATCGAAAGTAAGGATAAAAACCTGATATTATCAATCGCTCCGGCAGGCCAGTTCATCGGACTCACGGCGCTTTTTACGGACAGTACTTTTCATTATTCTGCTGCTGCCTATGAAGACTGCGAAGTATGTTTACTTGATTCAAATATGATGAAAAGTTTTATCTTCAAAAATCCAAAATTAGGTGCCGATATCATCAGAAAGCTAAATGAATCTACCATCAGATCATATGACAGGATTTTCAGTCTTTCTAAAAAAAATATTCCGGGCCGTTTTTCGGACCTTATATTATATTTATCTGAAAAAATCTATCAATCGGATTCTTTTTCTTTTCCATTCTCCAGGAAGGAAATGGCAGAACTTGCTTCTATGTCGATCGAATCATTATCAAGGGTCATCAGGGATTTCAACAGGGATGGTTCTATCACATTAAAAGGGAAAAATATTGAGATCCATGATAAGGATAAACTAAAAAAAATCAGCTTGAACGGGTAAGATGAACTGGAGAAAACAACATATCAACCGGAAAGAATTTTTACGATGGGCAGGCATATTGGCACTTGTACCTTTCCTGTATTTTTGGTATTCAGTGATCAGGGTTAAGAGTTTCCAGGACGGCCGGAAAAAAATAGAGATCCCACTATCGGCTATTGTCGAGGGTTTAAGTTTTCATGACCAGGTCATCATCAACCGGGAAGGAAACACATTTTTGGTGTTTTCATCGAAATGCACCCATCTGGGTTGCAATATTACGGAAAAACAAGGAGGGAAGATTATTTGCCCATGCCATGGTTCACAATATGATTATGAAGGAAATGTAATTAAAGGGCCAGCCACCAAAAGATTAAAAAGATTAGATTTTCTCATTGAGGAAAAAGAAAAAATGGTTGTAGTTATGCGATGAATGCATTCCTTCATGAGGGAATATTATCTTTACCATAAATCAACAGACTTTTGAATCTTCTAAGTAAAATAGAAAAACGATTTCTTCCTGGCACCTATGGTGCCATTGCTTTAGCCTCTCTTTTGATCTGTGCTGTTTCAGGAATTCCGCTTGCCTTTCCTTTTGATGTTTCAGAACCCTTCGAATCACTCAAAGTAATGATGCTCACCAACCCGGCAGGGGTATTCTTCAGGAACATGCATTACTGGAGCGCACAATCATTCCTGGTTTTTACCATATTACACTTCTGGGATCATCTTTACCGTTCAACAGAAGACAATGTAAAAAAAGGAATATGGATCAGGCTGGTGGTTTCAATATTTTTCATCTTTTTTGTTATGCTGTCCGGGTTCATCCTGAAGGGAGATGCCGACAGTATGCAGGCCAGAATGATCTTTGGATCGCTTTTGGCCACCATTCCTGGCGGGAAGTGGATTTCATACAGCTTACTTGGCAAAGAAGGTGATTTTCAGATTTTATATGTGCATCATATTGCCACCGCTACGATTTTTATATTCATCATCACCTATGAACACGTAAGGACAGTATGGCCCAGAATGAAAGTATTTCTCATTTCACTGGGTATGCTGGCCATATTCTCATTTCTGTTTCAGGCCCCTATTCAAACCCACATTACAAATATTGTCAAAGGCCCCTGGTATTTCCTGGGATTACAGGAAATCCTGCACTGGACAAGCCACCCCTGGATCGTTTTGATATGCTTACTGTTGCTGATGATCCTTTTGTTTTATATCCAGCAGATCCCAAATAAATCAAAGCTTACCACCAAACATATCCTGGCAGCCCTGTTTATATTTTACCTCGGTCTAACCATCACCGGATATTTCTTCAGGGGTGAAAACTGGTCATGGACCTGGAATGTTACAGAAGCTTATAACCCCTTTCGTCCGGCTGGAATCTATCCAGAGAATTATTTTACAGATAATACCGACTTGGGTAAACTTAATGAAGGCTGCCTTCTTTGCCATGAACCTATGATAGGTTTTTCAAAATCTCACGATCCTTCAGCCATTGGATGCGCATCATGCCATCTGGGTAATCCTTTCACACCAAATAAGAATGAAGCGCATCATTCCATGATCAGCATACCGGGCAACCTCAACAATGCAGCAAAAACATGTGGTACAAGCCAATGCCATCCGGATATTATCACCAGGGTGAACAATAGTATCATGACTACCAACAGTGGCATGGTGAGTGTAGACCGATTTATCTTTGGTGAATCCGACAGCCTGTCAAAATTCTCCAGGATTACTGAAATTGGACACTCTGCTGCAGATGAACATTTAAGAAACCTTTGTGCACACTGCCATTTGGGAAAAAACAAGGATGAATTTGGTAGTATCGGGCAATTATCGCGTGGTGGCGGGTGCAATGCCTGCCATTTGAATTACAATCAGCCAACAGCCACAGAGTTAGCCAATTACCTTTCCAGCAATGAACCCGACACATTCCTGGCAAGAAACCACCCTGCATTAAATATTGAAGTCTCTGACGATCATTGTTTTGGCTGCCACTCCAGGTCTGGAAGGATATCCCTGAGTTATCAGGGATGGCATGAAACCCTGTTGGACAAATCAGAAATACCCGATACGGGCACCTATAAAATCCTTGAAGACCAGCGTGTTTTAACTTATGTCCATGAGGATATTCATCATGCCTCAGGAATGACTTGTACCGACTGTCATATATCCTATGGCGTTATGGGAGACGGGAACAATTATCTACATAAGGAGGAACAGGTTATGATTTCCTGTGAAGATTGCCATTTTTCCAATACACCAGATCTGGCCGGTATAGATGATGTTGATGAGGAAAGCAAAAAGCTATTGGAACTTTACGGATGGGATGAAGAAAAGATAAGCATGATCATTGCTTCAAGCGGATACCCAATGATAAATACCAGAGTTTGTGGAGCCAATACTCCCATGCTCATCCTGAAGAAAACCGGTAAAATGCTTCCAATGAAAGCCCCTGCTGAAGTTTGCCTGAACAGCAAAGGGCATGAAAGTCTGACATGCGGCAGTTGCCATACCAGGTGGACTCCCCAGTGCCTCGGATGCCATAACCAATATGACAAAGCTGCAGATGGTTATGACCTGCTGGCAAACCAACCAGTTGAAGGTTCCTGGGTAGAATTTGCAGGCAAATATATGGCTTTAGATCCTGTTCTTGGAATTCATGAGAACCCTTCAACAGGCGTAAGGGAGATACTGACATTTACACCAGGCATGGTCCTTAGCATTGCCCTTGAATCGTATCCTGGCAGGAGAGCAAATGATGACATGGTTTTTCATCGTCTTTTCGCTCCGATAGATCCTCACACCACTTCTGCCAAAGGGCGGGACTGTATATCATGCCACCTTGACCCACTAATGACAGGTTATGGCCAGGGAAAAATACACTATGATATGAAAGGCAGCAAAATCAAACTGAATTTCATTCCTGCATATGCCAGTAACAAGCATGACGACCTACCTGAAGACGCATGGATACCTTTCCTGAAAGATAATGATAAGCTTTCATCCACAAGGTATCACCACAGACCATTTAATCCGGAAGAACAAAAAAATATTTTGTTTGCCGGAACATGTCTCCTATGTCATGATCAGGAAGAAGTTATTATGAAAGAAGCAATAGATGATTTTGAGCTGGTTTTGTCCAAAAGAACACCTGCATGCAAAGAGCCTCAATGGGCGGAGCCACACCTCTAAAAACCCAGTAATTTCCAGGAATTTTCAAAAACCATGATGTTGGACAGGCTCAGGCTAAAATTATGACCGTCAAAAATGATCGTGTTATCAGAGTACTGTAATAAGTCTTTTGCAGAGTCTTTCCAGGATAAATTGTCCTTCCTGTTTACCAATAAAAACAAACCAGGCCTGATGTACTTCCTCAGGCCCCCGGACTCACATATCCACAAGTGATTTTTATCCAGATCCTTTAACAGGATAGCAAAAGCATCCGCAATCCCATTTTCTTCAGATTGAATGTAGTATACTTCTTTGGCCCCTGCAACCAGCATCCTGGAACTATCCTTATGGCCAGAAAGATCATTTTCCCTGTGGATGAGATAAGACAGACCCGCCCCCCTGGCATTTGTTTGTGATTCATGAAAATGAGGTGATATTTTAATCCCGGTAATGCTATGTTCATCTTTGAAATGGCTGATGATCCTCTCAATCAGGGTAGTCTTTCCGGAGTTCCGGCCATTTCCGGAAACCAGCAGCAAATTCGGAAAATAAGGTTTTGAAAGGTCCATCTTATAAAAGAAGTTTACAGATTAATATCACCATTTTGAATCCTCTTTTCCAACCGATCCAGCTCCGCTTTTGAATTGACATTTAAAAATGTTTGTTCGCCAAAACACCCTGGAAATCTCTTTATTTGAAGTTTTGTTATGTTTTCATTTTTAAACACCAGGGGAAGTTTAAACATTCCATCGTCAAGATATCTCTTCAGGATGGTCGAAAAGCTTTTTAGATACAGGGCACTCATCGGTTCAAACTTATCCTCCTCATGCCAGGGTATAACAGCCAAGCCTGACCGTCTGGATTCCAGGAGGCATTGGATGGCCTTGTGGGCAAAAAATGGCATATCACAGGCCACAACGACATTGAGTTCTGTGTTGGATTTTTCAAGACAGGAAAAGACACCTCCCATTGGGCCAACATCCTGATATTGATCCGGAACTATTGTATATCCGAGGTGGTTATATGCATGGTTGTTGGCACTGATCAGTATATTGCTGCAATAGGGGCCGAGATTATCGATTACGTATTCGATAAGAGGTTTTCCAAGTAATGGAACCTGGCCCTTTTCCTGGAGCATCCTGGAGCTTTTGCCCCCGGCAAGAATAATACCGGTAATATCCGTTGAGATCAAATTGTTGACAATTAATCTTGATGCAAAACAAATTTATAAAAAAAGCCCCCGGGAAGGGGGGTCTTTTTCTCAATAAATCTATCCAGTTATGAAAAAGCAAAAAACCAGTTTCTACTTTACAACAGGGTTTGAATTGGCTACCCATTCTGAATATGATCCGTCATAAACTTTTACATTCGGATAATCAAGCACGGAGCTTAATCCAGCATAAACAACTGAAGCCCAAACGCCTGTATTACAATATACAATAACTTCCTTATCCTTGCTAACACCTTTGGAGGAAACAATCTTCTGTATCTGCTCAGCAGATTTAAAGGCACCTTTATCTGTCAGAAAATCAGTATAAGGAATATTTACGGCACCTTCTATATGTCCTTTGCTTTTACCTTCATCGTCAGCTCCATTGAATTGATCAACAGTTCTTGCATCGATGATCACTGTTCCTGATGATTTTTGTTTTGCCTTCACATCAGCAACAGTTGTAAATATGGCTTTGTTGACCTTAGGAGTAAAAGTTGCCGCTTTAGGTTTTGTTGCTGCCCTGGTAACCGGTATCCTGACAGACCTCCACTGATCCATATCCTTGTGAAGGATTTGTACGTCATTGGCACCCAAATACTTTAAAATCCAATACAACCTGCTTGAATATTTGTTGGATCCATCATCATAAACAACAATGGCTTTGTCAGGACTGATACCTTTTGATCCGAGGTACTTGGCCATTTCAGCAGGGCTTTTTATCAAGCCTTTTATATCGCCATCCTTGTACAGGTCCTCGTGAGGAACATTAATGGCCCCCTGAATATGAACCTTGGCATAGTTTTTTGCCGTGTTGGCATCAACAACGACCAGATTTTCGTTTTTCTTCAGTGCTGTCATAAAATCCTTTGCGCTGATCACATCTCCTGCAGCACTGTTAATAATGATAAATTTAGCCGCAAATCAGAGTTGCTTGAAAATATAATGTCTTCATAATTAAATATAGGTTTTTAGAATTTAACTTGCACCTGAACAAGCAATGGGTTCAGATAATATTCCTGTGTTTGTTTTGCCTGATAATCGTTTATCAGTTATTTGATTTGCATTTTGGTCCAATCGTTGAAGAAATAGTTAAACCCAAAAGTATCCCATAATCATATATATACTTAGGTTTTAAAATTCTTATGAAACAGTTTAAAGGGGTAACCAGGTCATAAAAAAACTGATCTGTATCATAAAAAAAGCTTACTTTTGTATGTTCTTATGTAAATAGATTACGAATATTCATTCTTTATGACCATCAATTATTTAAACTCATGTCAACTAAATTTTCATGATGCAATTAGTTATGACGTTCTGACTGATTATGAACGTGACCTGCTGGAAAAAAACACTGTTCAAATCGAATATAAAAAAGGTGAAACCATTTGTAAACAAGGGACCTTTGCCTCCCATGTTATCTACATTGAAAAAGGGCTGGTAAAAGTTTATATAGAAGGCAATCCAAAAAACCTCATACTAACCATAACCCCGGAAAATCAATATGTTGGATTACAAACCTTTTATAACGGCAACAATACATTTTTATATACGGTCAGCACTTATGTTGACACAACCGTTAAGCTTGTCGACATACAGTCATTTAAACAGGTCCTTAATAAAAACCCCAAATTTTCCACAAAAATCATTCAAATCCTGAACGAGCATTCTGCCCAGACCTATGGGCGTTTTTTCTGCCTTACAAGAAAACAATCCCACGGCAGGATGGCTGACATTCTGCTTTGTTTATCACAAAGTATATTTAAAAGCAACTCCTTTGAACTCCCCTTATCGCGACAAGATTTAGGTGAATTAACAGGCCTTTCAACTGAAAGTGTAATCAGGATCATGAAGGATTTCAAAGATGACAACCTTATTTCCGTTTCTTGCAAAACCCTTGAAATAATGAATCCGGAGAAACTGAAACGGATCAGCGAAGTGGGTTGATCTTTTTACTATTTTTAGCCTGGTGAAAAAACACATTCCAAACATTATTACCGGACTGAATCTTTGCTTAGGCTCCATCGCCCTGGTGGTTGCTTTTTATGACCTGATGTTCGCTTCGTATTTAATACTCATTGCTGCTGTCCTTGATTTCCTTGATGGATTCTTTGCAAGGATACTGAACGCAAAAAGTAATTTTGGCCAACAATTTGATTCGTTTGCCGACCTCGTTTCTTTTGGAATTGCACCTTCTGTGATCATGTTTCTGTTGCTTCTGCAATCCAGTAACCTGCCGCCATTAACCATCCAAAAAATCCATGTTTTCCCATTTATTTCCATGATAATACCCCTATGCGCTGCAATCAGACTTGTAAGATTTAACCTTAATAACAAAATGAGCAATTTCACAGGATTGCCTACACCAGCTGCAGCCATATTCCTGGTTTCCCTCCCACTTATGCAGGTACAGGTTAATGACGGTTCTTCCATCGCCCCAATCATTATTAATACTTACTTTCTTGCTACATCCATAGTTTTTATCTCTTTCCTTATGATCTCTACGTTCCCAATGATTTCACTTAAAATGGACATAAAAACTTTAGCAAAAAACCCCTATATCCTATCCATAATTGCAGGGGGCATTTTAATGTTTGTATTTTTCGGCCTGGGTGGGTTGGCCCCCATAATTTTGCTATATATTATCCTGTCACTGACAAGCAACCTTTTAGGAAGTAATTAGCGATTATTTCGAACTGAATACTTGACTAAATTTTTTGCAAGCAGTTTTCTAACATTATCATATTTATCCAATTATCTGCAATACCAAATCCAATGAAAATGAGTTAACTTTGTATAAACTAGCAATAAAAACGAAGTACCTGATGACCATTTCCCTCAGATCTTTTGCTGCCACCACATTAATTTTGCTTATTTCCTTTGCAGGATTTAGCCAGGAAGCTCAGATCAACCTATCCAAATATTCTTTTGGCAAAGAATCCATTGTGGTCACCATCGATGGTTACGATAATTTTTATCTGGGTAATGATTATGCAGAGGGGTCCATTACAGAAGATCCTGGAACTCCCGGACTTTATTTTACATCATACAATCCGGGAGTTGGTCGTTATACCCTCAATGGTCATGATTGGGAAGAAAGCACAATCAATTGGGGTGGATATGCGCTTAGGGGAAATGTTGTTTGTGCAAGTGACCATGATGGTAACATCTATTTTGAAAACAAATATGGTTCGCCGACGGTCCAGGGTTGCGTGGTTATTAAATCAACCGATCACGGAATAAACTGGACAACACCTGTTGAAGCCATAAGCGGTATTGATAAAAACTGGCTGGCTTGCGACCAGACAAGTGGTCCTTACAGCAATTATATTTATACCACAATGACAGCCAGCAACGGTGGCCGATTGGCAAGAAGTACCGATCAGGGAGCCTCATTCAATACCATGTGGACATTTGAGCCACAAACCCTGCCAGGCATGATGGTTTGTGTTGGACCCCAGGATGATATTGATGGTGGAACCATTCACGTGGTGACGAACTCAGGAGATCCATTTCAATCTGTTTATTCCTTTTATTGTTCCAAAGACGGTGGTGAAACCTTCGAATTCCTATCCAGTCAAAGTTTTGCAGGATACGTAGGAACCGATGTTGGTGGCCGGCACTCTGTCAATAACATGCGTACGCGTCCTTACCCTTTTATTACTGCTGATAACAGCCAGGGGCCCTTCCGGGGAAGGCTGTATCTTGTATATGCTTCAAACAATCCTCCTGGTAATGGGAATAAACCGGATATCTTCTGCAGATACAGCGATAATGACGGTGAATCCTGGTCAGAAGCCATGACGGTAAATGATGACTTTCCCTCTACATTTCATTCTCAGTTTCATCCCATCCCATGGTGTGGCACAGAAACAGGGATCCTCTATATCCAGTGGATGGATAGCCGGGACACACCAACTTCTGACAGTGCATTAATATACGCAACATATTCCGCTGATGGTGGTTTAACTTTTAAGAAAAATCAGGCAATCTCAAATGAAAAGATGCCCATAGACTGCATCACTTGTCCCGGAGGCAATACTCCCCGATATCAGGGGGATTATAACGGGATCATATCTAACAAAGAAGTGTCAATGCTAACCTGGACAGATTTCCGCTATGGAGATTTTGCAAGCTTTACGTCATATTTCCCGGATTTTGCCATGAAAGTCCATCCTGCCATTGATACCATAGCAGGTTCAGCCATTTATACCATGGATATTCCAGACCTAAAACTTTATAAAGGTGATGTGATTTTTAAAGCGGAGGTAGAAACTCCCCCAGCAGGATACTTTACTGTACTGTATCCCTATGACAGCATCCTGAGTATTTTACCCGGAACACTTGATATATTTATCACTTCATCAGTAGATGTTCCACCTGGTGATTACCAGGTAACCTTTACCGGAAGAGGACATAATGGCACACCTGTGCACAAACGTTATGCGACAGTGCGTGTCCTGGCCCCTTACATTCCGGAAGCAGATTTCACATCTGACAAAAATGAAGTCTGCGAAGGAGAACCAATTAATTTTTATGATCTGTCACAAGGATCGCCTACAAGTTGGCAATGGTCATTTACCGGAGGTTACCCATCTTCTTCTAACGAGCAGAATCCTGAAGGCATCGTGTACACCGTTCCGGGAAGCTATGATATATCTCTGAATGTTTCCAACACTGCAGGGTCCGATGATACCACCAAATCAGACTATATCTCCGTCAGCATCATTCCTGTTCCACCTCTTACATACGATAAAGAGTGTTGTTTTGGTGGCCAGCAGCCCTATATTACAGCATCAGGAATGAATATAAGCTGGTATGATGATCCCTTGATGAGCCATATCATATCAACTGGTGATACCTTGTATGTTTCAGAAAGTTTTCCTGGCACTTATGAATATTTTGCTACACAAACCATCAACGGTTGTGAAAGTAACGGTAAGAAAGCAACTTTAACCATCCACCCCCTTCCTGGGGTATCCCTGGCTCCTTTTGATTCGGTCTGTCATGGAGACCCTCCATTTCCTCTTTCCGGAGGACTGCCTGAAGGAGGAACTTATGCAGGCAATGGTGTAGCAAACAATATATTTGATCCTTTCACTGCAGGACCCGGAACCCATCAGATCCAATACATATTTGTAGATACTAATGGATGTGCCAATTCAATTGCTCAGCCCTTAGCAGTAAGGCCCGGACCACCTGTGAGTTTGCCACTTTTTAATCCTGTTTGCTTAAATGATGAAGCATTCAAACTTACGAGCGGAACACCAGAGGGTGGCACATATCATGGTGATGGTGTCCAGGACGGCTGGTTTTATCCTTCTATTGCCGGAGAAGGAGAACATATGATTAGATATACCATAACAGACACTTCAGGTTGTGCCAACGCCGTAGAAAGGCCTTTATTGGTCAATGCCCTTCCTGAAGTAGTCTTGGAACCATTTGAACCTGTTTGTATAAACCAATCAACTGTATTGCTCAGTAATGGTCACCCCCCCGGAGGTATTTACGAAGGAGCAGGAATCGAAGGTGATTATTTTAACCCGGGAAATGCTGGCCTGGGAACCCATCAGATAATATATATTTTCTCTGATGAAAATGCTTGTACCAATTCTGATACAGGATATATAGACGTTAAGTCCATAACCCCTTTGACCCCGATACCTGATACAAGCATATGTGCCGGAGAATCGGTATGGCTTGAGGCTACAACTCCGGGAATCATTTCATATTATTGGTGGCCGGGCGGACAAACCAGCCCTTCCGTTGAAATTGATTCAGCGGGATATGGCCTTGGTGATCACATATTCGTTGTCAGAGGAACCAACAACAATTTCTGTACGACTTCAGATACTGTAGTGGTTACCATCAAAGACTGTGCTTTAACTTCGGAGTTTTCTGTATTTGAAAAAGTTTCATTCTATCCCAACCCGGCCTCTGAATTGCTTGTAATTGAAATATATACTAAGAGCCCCAAAGACATCACCGTTAAAATATATAATAGTTTGGGCATCACTAAACATCTTTTTAAAGAAAAGGATCTTGATGGATATTTTATCAAAGATATTGATGTAAAAGACTTTGCTCCCGGGATATACTATCTGACAATCGAATGTGAACAAGAACTAATTTCACGGAAAATTATAATAAAATAAATAAACCAAAGCATATCCCGAATAAGTCTATTCTATCATTTTCCTATCTTTGTTCATCTCAAAATCAAGAATCAACAAAAATCAACTTATCAATGAAAAAGTTAACAATCGTACTACTGGCTATGGCTTTTTTTCCGGGCTGGACCAGTATACAGGCACAGGAAGAAGAAAAGAAGGAAGAAAAGAAAAGTTATGTTTTTACAACCATCAAGGAAGTACCTTCAACACCCGTGAAAAACCAGTATAAATCAGGTACCTGCTGGAGTTTTTCCGGTATTGCCATGCTGGAATCGGAATTGCTCAGGATGGGAAAAGACACTTTTGACCTGTCTGAAATGTATGTAGTAAGAAAATCATACGAGGAAAAAGGTGACAAGTACGTCCGTTTTCATGGCAAAACAAATTTCTCAGGCGGTGGCGGTTTTTCTGATGTGATCATGACCCTGGACACTTATGGTGCCATTCCTGAAGATGTTTATAACGGGCTGGTCATTGGAGAAGACAACCACATTCATGGAGAGATGGATGCCATCCTGAATGCCCATGTTGATGCAGTCGTAAAAAACAGGAACAGAAAACTTACACCGGTCTGGAAAGACGGATATAACGGCTTGCTGAACGCATACCTTGGTGAAGTGCCTGAAACATTCACTTACAATAGCGAAGAATACACACCTGCATCTTTTGCAGACATGCTGGGTCTGGATCCTGATGATTATGTAGAACTGACATCATATACCCATCATCCTTTCTATGAAACTTTCATCCTGGAAATACCCGATAACTGGATGCATAGTCTTGTTTACAATCTTCCACTCGACGAACTCATGGACGTTGTTGACAATGCCATTGAAGAAGGCTACAGTGTTGCATGGGCCGCAGATGTCAGTGAAAAAGGCTTTTCCTGGAAAAATGGTGTGGCAGTGGTACCAGAGACAAATACAGAAGACCTGGCCGGAACAGAAAAAGAAAGGTGGGAAAAACTAACCCCTTCAGAAAGGCAAAAAGCACTTTACAGCTTTGAAGAACCCGGGCCTGAAAAAATGATCACCCAGGAAATGCGGCAGGAATCTTTTGATAATTATCAGACCACCGATGATCATGGCATGCTTATAACAGGAATTGCTGAAGATCAGGACGGTGACAAATATTATATCGTAAAGAATTCATGGGGTACTAAAGACCATATCTATGATGGATACTTCCATGCTTCCAAACCATTTGTAGAGTACAAAACCATGTCGGTGATGGTCAACAAAGAGGCTATTCCGAAAGGGTTGAGGAAGAAACTGGGATTATAACTAAAGATCTAAGAGCAAAGGATTGAAGATTGGGTTTCAGATTTTATATTTACAATTAAAAAAACCTGTTTGGACAGCAAAGAAAAAGGCCTCCGAAAACGAAGGCCCCAAACCAAATTAATTATGAAATAGAATTTTATTTTACCCAAAAATCATGAAATATTAAATCTTTCCCGGAGAATCCTTTTTAGCTTTCTTGGAATCCTTTTTGCAATCGGATTTCATTTGAGCCTTATCACAGCATTTTCCTGATTTATACTCTTTACAGTCTGATTTTGATTTGACTGCATCTTTTTTCTCTGCTTTTTTATCATTGTCCTTTTTGGGGTCCTTGTCCAGGAATTCAATCACATCGCTGTTATGATCAGCCATGACCGTTTGAATGCCTGCAACACCAAAAAGTACAAACGTAAAAATTGTGAAACTTAAAATTAGCTTTTTCATTTTATTTAACTTTTTGATTCTTTTAATTGTTTAGATTACAAATGTAGGTTAAGATTCTCCTAAAATTCGTTAATCGTTTGTTAAAAACTGTTAATGATTTGTTAACGTAAGTTTACATGAAGAAAAAACTCAAAACCCTGACAATATTTACAACATTCGCTCTATCAGGGATCATATTCACACAGGGTTACTGGATATACAGGAGCATAATATTTCAAGATACAAGTACGAACGATATGTTATCATGGCTGGGACTGGCAATTGTATTCCTGATTATGGTAATACTTGGATATATCAACATTTTAGTTATTCTTTTCAGGCAAAAAAAACTTTCCAACATCAAAAATGATTTCATCAACAACATGACGCATGAATTTAAAACGCCATTATCAACAATAAAAGTCGCAGGTGAAATGCTTTTAAAATCTTCTGTTAATGAATATCCATATAAAGTTAACCGTTATGCCAACATCATTCTTGATGAGAACAACCGAATCAAAGGAAATGTGGAACAGGTATTGCAATTATCAGTCCTGGACAAAGAACTTATGAGAATCAAAAAGGATGAAGTAGATATTCATGAAGTCATTGAAAACCTGGTTAATCAATTCAATATTAAAATTCAGAACAGGCATGGCATCATTAAAGTAGTTACAAATGCTACCCGGCACAGGGTTTTTGGAGACAAACTTCATATTACCAATGTACTAACCAATTTAATTGATAATGCCATAAAATATTCCCATGAAGCACCTTATGTTCATATTCTCACCGAGAACAAAAACAATGAAATCAATGTTTCTATCAGTGATGAAGGAATTGGAATAAGCAAAGCCGAACAAAAAAATATATTCAGGAAGATGTACCGGGTACCTACCGGAAACATCCATGATGTAAAGGGATTTGGAATTGGTTTATATTATGTAAAAACAATGGTTGAAGCGCATAGAGGAAAAATTGAATTAACAAGTGAGGAGAATAAAGGAAGCACTTTTATCCTGACTTTGCCATTGAACTAAATACCACTTTATATGAGCACAAATGGTACATCAATATTACTGGTGGAAGATGATCCGAACCTCAGTATAGTAATCAGGGAATATCTTGAAATGGAAGGATATAAGGTATTGCATTGTAAAGATGGAAAAGAAGGTCTTGATGCGTTCACAAAGAATAAATTTGATTTATGTATTCTGGATATCATGATGCCGAGAATGGATGGATTTACATTGGCAAAAGAGATCAGGAAAGTCAGTGAATTTATCCCCATCGTCTTTTTAACGGCAAAAACCATGGATGACGACAGGATCAATGGTTTTAAAGCTGGATGTGATGATTATATAACAAAACCATTCAGTACAGAGGAGCTTAGTCTCAGAATAAAGGCTATCCTGAAAAGATGCAGAATAATGGGCTCCCCTCTCAATCCGGAGCAAAATAAAGAAATCCATATTGGGAATTATACTTTCGATCCATCAAACATGCTTTTAACTTCAGAAAAATCTGAACGCAACCTTACCAGGAAGGAATCTGCCTTGCTAAAACTGTTAAGTGAAAACATTAACCAGATTGTTACAAGGGAATTTGCTTTGCGCACCATTTGGGGTGATGATGATTACTTTATTGGAAGGAGCATGGATGTGTTTATCACCAAATTAAGAAAGTATCTGGGTGAAGATCCGGCCATATCTATCACCAATATTCATGGAACAGGTTTCAGGCTTGAAGTGAAGGAGTGAATCATTCCACATTGTTCATTTAATGTAAGATTTTGTAAATGAATTATTTGTATTAGCCAAGCGCCAATGGAAAATGTAGAATGAGAAATGTAGAATGACTTACTGTTTTATCCCAAGCAGATCAAGCATAAAAGCATATTCCATGGCCACTTCCTTGTAGCGTTTAAACCTTCCGGAAGCGCCACTGTGGCCGTAATCCAGGTTGGTCCATAAAAGAAGAAGATTATCCCCGGTTTTCATATCCCTCAATTTTGCTACCCATTTCGCCGGTTCCCAGTATTGTACCTGTGAGTCATGCCATCCTGTAGTAATCAAAAGATTTGGATATTCCTGGTTTGTAACATTATCGTAGGGAGAATAAGAAAGCATGTAATGATAATATTCCTCCTGATTTGGATTACCCCATTCATCATACTCCCCTGTTGTGAGTGGAATACTTTCATCAAGCATGGTGTTAACAACGTCCACAAAAGGTACTGCTGCGATGACTCCTTTGAACAATTCCGGCTTCATATTTATAACGGCACCCATCAGCAAACCACCGGCACTGCCTCCACTTGCAAAAAGCTTTTCCGGATTTGTGTAATTATTCTCAACCAGGAAATCAGCACAATCAATAAAGTCGGTAAAAGTATTTTTCTTCCTGAGCAGCTTCCCATCTTCGTACCACTGGCGTCCCATCTCTTCTCCTCCCCTTACATGAGCTATGGCATAAATGAATCCTCTGTCGATCAAACTGAGTCTTGAAGACCTGAAAGCCGGATCATAACTACTACCATAGGATCCATAACCCACAAGCAGTAAAGGGCTGCTCCCATCCAGGGGAGTTCCCTTCCTGTATACCAATGAAACAGGGACCATTGTACCATCATCAGCTTGTGCTTTCAGGCGTTCGGATTTATAATCTGATGGAGCATAGCCCCCAAGCACTTTATCTCTCTTCATCACGATCTTTTCCCTCGTCCTCATATTCAGATCATAAACAGAATTAGGTGTTGTCAGCGAAGTATATCCATATCTTAGTACTTCTGTATTAAACTCGGGATTAACTGAAAAATATGCAACATAGGCCGGATCTTCAAATTCCAGGAAATAATCTTCTCCACTGTTCCAATTGATGATCCTTATGTGCGTTAAACCATTAAACCTCTCATTCAATGAAAGATAAGATTGAAATATTTCAAAATCTTCCAGTAAAACATCATCGCGAGGCGGGATAACTTCCATCCAGCTTTCAATAGAGGGATTATCCACGGGAGCCCTCACAAGCCTGAAGTTCTTGGCATCGAAATTGGTTCTGATGTAAAACCAATCATCATAATGTGATGGATAATATTCCAGGTCATTTTTTCTTTCCTGGATCAACCTAAAATCACCTTTTGGATTTCCTGCATGGAGAAAATGATATTCTGTAGACAGGGTACTGAAACATCCAATTAAAATAAATTCTCTCGACTTAGAACTATAAACATAAGTTGAGAAAGTCTCATCTTTTTCCTGGTAAACCAGCTTATCCTTGGAACGGCCCAATAATTCATGTCGATATACTTTATCGGGGCGCAATGTTGTCTCGTCCCTGGCGGTATAAAACAAGGTTTTGTTATCAGAAGCCCAGGCTACACTTCCTGTTGTGTTGAGAATCCGGTCAGGATATATCTCACCAGTCTCAAGATTTTTTATTTGCAGGGTATATTTTCTTCTGCTGACAGTATCTACACCAAAAGATAAGAGTTTATTGTCAGGGCTGACATTCATACCCACCACATTAAAAAAATTATGACCCTTTGCCATCTCGTTGGCGTCCAGCATGATCTCTTCCGGGCTATCCAGGGAGCCCTCTTTTCTGCAATAAACAGGATATTCCTTTCCGTCTTCAAACCTGGTATAGTAATAATATCCATTAAAAAGGTATGGAACTGAAATATCTTTTTGAGCAATCCTGCCTATGATCTCATCATAGATTTTTTCCTGCAGAGTTTCTGTATGCTTTAAAACTTCATTGGTATAATTGTTTTCTGCTTTAAGATATTCAAGGACCCTTGGATCATTTCTATTGTTCATCCAGAAATATGGATCAATCCTTGTTTGTCCATGAATGGCCATTTCTTTATCAATCTTTTGCGCCACTGGCGGTTTAATATGTTTCTTCATATCACTGCAGGAATTCAAAATAAAAATGATCGCAGTCAATACCGCGATCAAACGAGTTTTAAAAAATTTAAAGAAACGCTAAAATGAAAATGTAAATCCAACGCTGGGCATGATAGGAAGTTGATAAACGATATCATCCTCTTTATAGCGGTTTACATAAAAGACATTTTTCCTGTCGTAAATATTGGTAACACTAAAATTCACTTCCAGGTTGGTATTTTCGCTGAAGAAAAAGCGTTTTTTAATGTCGAGATCAAGTCTGTGGTAATCCGGCATCCTTTTATCATTCAGATCGGCAAGAATTACGTTGATTTCTCCGTTTTCATCAACATAATTTGTATAAATACCATCATTAAAGCTGATTTTTTCATAGAATCCCTGATTTTGCGTAAACGGGAAACCGGACCCATAATTCCAACGGGCGCTGACCTCCCAGGTCTTGGTACCTCCAAAGCGGTAAGATGCCATCAAATTCAGGTTATGCCTTCTGTCGAAATGGGGGTAATACATTTCAACCTCCCCTTCAGCATTTTCATAATATCTGTGTACAAAAGCAAACGAATATACTGCCCAGACAAAGAAATTATTATGATCATATTTCAAAGTAAGATCGATGCCTTCAGCATCTCCCTTTTCAACTATAAAGTCAGGATCTGAATTCAGGATCTTGTTTCTGTTCAGGTTAAAGAGAAGCGAAAAGTTTTTATAATAACCCTCCAGGTTAACCGTAATATGCTTCCCCAGTTCAAATTCAGCTCCAATGATGGCATGCTGAGATTGTTGATAGTTTCTTGTAACCTCTTTTCCATCGAAGGTATTTGGGTGGTCCACATTTCCTGAAATGAAAGAATAAAAAAGGTTTACAACATCCCTGTCGGATCTTCCGCTTATGAGTGACTGTGAATATAAACCTCCCGCAAACTTCAGACGGAAGCGATCCGTCACATTATACTTCATTGCAAACCTTGGTTCAGGAGAAATTTCTGAAAGGGTAGCATACCATTGCAAGCGGAAACCTGGCTCTAAAATAAGCCTTCCGATGGTAGCTTTATATTTAATAAAAACACCCAGCTCAGTTGTATATTCCGGGGATGGATTTATAATGGCTCCAGCCTCATTCACATAAAATAAATCTGTTTTGAAACCCATCATTTCAATTCCGTAATCCAGTTCATTTTTACCCAGGAAATAATTGAATTTCATGCCCATGGTGAAACCATTCACCTCACTTTGCCGAGCAGGAAACACATCATCTTCCAATGATATTTTATAGGTGGAATAGGCAACATGACCTTCAATAAGTACGGGAGACTTACCCGGTATGACAATAAAATTTGAACCGGCACCGTAGGAATCCCAACTAAAGTTGGAAATGGACTGATAATTGTTCACTTCATCATTATAACGGAATCCAAAGAAATTGATTTTGCTGCCATTGGCTCCGTAGATAGAAATTTTTCCATACAGATCGAGAAAGTTAAATGGCAAACCGTTCTCATCCACATAATCATAAAAGATCTTTGAAGACTGCTCCAGGTAAGAACTTTTGGCTGAAAGGATAAAAGTAGCTCCTCCTCTTTCAGGTGATTTTGGTTTGGACAGAGGCCCCTCCAGGATCATTCTTGCACCGAAAGTGCTCGCTCCAAACTTTCCTGCGATACGTCTTTTATTACCATCACGGGTGGTAATGTCCATTACTGAGGACACACGCCCGCCATATTCGGCCCCAAACCCACCGGTATAGATGTCCGCATTCCTGATAATATCAGTTTCAAAAACGGAAAATAACCCTATTGAATGAAATGGGTTATATATGGTCATGCCATCAAGTAAAACTTTATTTTGAATGGGTGAGCCTCCCCGTATATACAACTGCCCACCCTGGTCACCAGTAAAAACGACACCGGGAAGAACCTGCAAATACTGCGCAAGATCGGGAGCTCCACCAACCGAAGGCAACTGGTTGATCTGCTTTGGCGTAATCTTAACAACGGAGGTTTTTGTTTCTGTCCTAGCTTCCTGCCTTTCTGCCGAAACATTGATTGTCTGCAGAATTACAGACCTTTTCCTGAGATAAAGATTTTTATTCTGAACCTGATTGACATCAACACTGACTGGCATTTTCAGTGTATCATAACCAAGAGAGGTTACCATAAGCTCATAATCTCCGACAGGGATTTTTGATATTGTATAAAAACCATTTACATCAGTGGCTGACCCAAATGTTGTCCCTGAAAGATACACATTGGTAAAAATTACCGGTTCACCATCGGACTCGTCATAAACAAAACCTCTGATCGCGCCAGTTTGGCCAAAGACGGGAGTTATGAAACTAAAAAAACAAGGAGTGGCTATGATTAAAAACCATCTGCAGAGCTTACCTTTTACCATTACTTCAATGAATTAATCTGAAAAGTGACAAAAATAGTCAATTATTGAATAAACAATTGCTTCCCTGATGGTGAAATTATGCCAAAAAGCATTTAACATCAAATTTAATTAAGTTAACGGCAGGTAAAAAACAGTTAACGGTTTTTTAATCGCCAATGATGAGGGACGATTGAAAACGGGCAATCATAATATTCGAAGGATCTGCATTGATCAGGGTCAGGTAACAACCGTAAGGTGAAAGTTTCCAATCAGAATAAACTCCCCCATCATCCACCCTGTAAATTTTCCTGAAATGAAAATACGAAGGGATGTTTAACGCCTGACATGCAAGGATAGCCCTTTCTACAGCAACTTCCAGATGATGTGCTTCGAGGTCAAAGTCACTGACAAAGTCACTTGCATAACACTTTAATCCATAAATGTGCACAGCTTCAATAAACTCGTTGATCGGGCTGTACATTAATTCACTGAACAGGATGGGTTTGTTCATATTACCTCCTGGTTTCTTTTAATTGCTGGAACAATTCCAATTCCTTTTCATTCAGGTTAGACGGGATAACCACATTGACCTTTACATATAAATCGCCAAAATGGCCTGGTTGATTATAAACAGGCATTCCTTTACCTTTCAACCTCATCACCTTGCCGTTCTGTGTACCTTTTGGAAGGGTTATGTTTACAGTTCCGTCAAAAGTTCTGACAGGTTGTTTTCCTCCAAGAACTGCGGTGTACAGATCTGTATCCACTTGTGTATGGAGGTCATCTCCAACACGGTCAAATTCCTTATTCTCCGAGATCTTTACTTTCAAATACAAATGTCCGCTTTTACCTCCACCAGCTCCTTTTCCTCCCTTTCCCTTAACTCTCAGGATCTGTCCGTTTTTAACCCCGGGCTTGATATTGATCCTCAACTTTTCATCACCAACCTGCAATGTTGCAGAAGTTCCAATATAAGCTTGTTGCAGTGTGATCTCCAGTGATGCTTCGTAATCTGAACCAGGTGATGACCAGGCAGTTTTTCTCCCGGACCTGCTGCCACCAAAACCACCACCAAAAAATGCTTCAAAGAAATCAGAGAAACCACCACTTCCACCGAACAGATCATCATAGTTGGCATAATGGGTACCTCCAGCGTGACGGCTTCCAAAACCTTCCTGGGCACCAGCCTTTTCATATTGTTTCCAATTGGCCCCCAATTCATCATATTTCTTCCTGTTCTCAGCTTTGCCTATAACTTCGTAAGCTTCTGAGATTGTTTTGAATTTCTCCTCGGCTGTCTTGTTTCCCTGGTTTTTATCAGGATGGTATTTCAATGCAAGTTTTCTATATGCCTTTTTGATCTCATCCTGAGTGGCATTTTTGCTTACCCCAAGAATTTTATAATAATCCTTATATTCCATATCGCAGGATATATGTCAAATGACGTGCCAAATGGATAAGATGGCAGAGTTACATAAAATGGTTTTATCTTAAAAAATCTTAAAGGTCACTCTCTGATAATCTTGATACTGGAAATAGCAGTATCAATATTGATAAAAATCCTTTTATTGGAATCCTCAAAATTTCCGGTCTGATACCTTCCGCTTTCAACCTTATCAAATCCTTTAAAATTACGGCTTGTCAGGAAGGAATCTGTTTCTATTTCGCATCCCACCGATTCAGGTATCCTAAGTGTTAAGGAAGAAACTCCAGCGTCAATATTCACAGTGAGATCCTCTGAGAGGTCACCCAATTTAACATCCAATGATGATGCACCCCCTTCAATATCCAGATCCTCAACCTTGAAAGGGCTCAGGTCAAGCTTGATCCGGGCAGCACCGGCGTGGATATCTATATACCAAACAGGATTGGTATTCAGCATCATTTCAGCATAGTTTCTGACCCTTCCAACCTGTACATTCGTTTCGGTAAGCTCAAGCTTGATTTTTCTTTCGCTTTCAAGCCCGGAGACTTTCATTTCATAAGGGCCTAAATTCCCCTCATGAGTAAACTCAAAAAGTTCATCCGTAGTTCCATTGATCTCAAAGGTCCCAGCTGCAGCCTCAAATACCAACCTGACTTTTTCAATATCTGCATTCCATGGTTCGGCAACTTGCTGGTCTGACCACTGCTGCTTTTCCCATCTCTCTGAGTACATTTCATCATGATCCCTGTTCCAATAAATTCTGTTATCCCACCCTCCATTTCTTTCAGCAATTACCAATACAGCTATTACCACTGCAACCAGAGAAAGTAATAGTTTTAAACCTGATTTAAGAGGAAGAATAGAAATACCCCACAGGATCAACAGAACCGGCCACAAGCTCCATATGTCACCCCAAGTGAAGTATATCAAACTCAAATTCTTAAGAATAAAGAGTATCCCCAGAACCACCAGGATTACCCCCCAAAAAACATTTTTATATTTCATTTTTCATCATTTTTTTTCCTTATAAAGCTTGACCAAATTAAAGCGATACCTGCAACCAGAAGAATAACAGGCCATAAATCCCCAAAATCTATTCTGGGCACAAATCGAACAATAAGAAAAATTACACCCAGGGCTATTAAAATTAACCCGGCAATGAGGCTACCATCATTTTTTGGTTTGGACCATTTCTGCTGGTCATTTTTCTGTTCCTCACTTAATTGACTATCGTTTTTCATATTCTCTGAATTTAAAGTGTGATCATGATCAAGTGGGAGGGCAATCCAGAATATGATGTACAATAATATGCCACCCCCCCAAAAAACTGCCATTAAGACAAACAAAACACGTATTAAAGTAGAGTCTGTTCTGAGAGACTCTGCAAGTCCCCCTGCAACACCTCCTATAATACTATCGCGCCGGCTTCTATATAATCCTTTGTTCATTATGATTGTTTTTACAACAAATATACATTAAAAATATTCATTTTCCAGGAAGAAGAATGACCAAAATTAATCCAGGAAGCGGTCTTTCCATTTTTCCGGAACTATAGGGCAGGCATCCATTTTACCAAACCATTTGTAACGGTTATTTGCTACGAACCTGTATAAAAAATCCCGGAAGGATTCAGGAAATATCAGAAAAAGTAAAAACACTTTGTAAAAACCACCCAGATCCCTTAGAATTTCTATTACAGCTTTCGACCTGTAATAGACATGATCTTTTCGTATATAAATCACTGTATCAGGATCTTCAATAGAATACTCAAAGCAATGATCATGATTTGCAACGAATTCTGATTGCAATGTGGCAAAGTAAAACTTATCACCACCATCATTTTTCAGGATAAAACGAACGGATGCATTACAAAGATTACAAACACCATCAAATAAGATTACATGGTCCTTCATGGTTTTTACCTAAATATGCTTTATATTTCAAACAAAAAAATACATTGATTGTTGATTAATTTAACAATACATTATATACAGATTTTTGAATATTAATCAAAAGATTCATACTTTTACATTATTATAATAAACACAAATTTATTACATGGAAGGATCTAAAATTACTATTATTAGCGGAAAGCTGGATGTGCCAAAAAATCCCATCATACCTTTTATTCAAGGTGATGGAATTGGTCCGGACATTTGGAGTGCATCTCAAAAAGTTTTTGATGCTGCAGTTAAAAAAGCCTATGGTACTGATCGTAAAATCATATGGAAAGAAGTTTACGCAGGAGAGGATTCATATAACAGGACTGGTGAATGGCTGCCCCGGGAAACAGTTGATGCATTCAAAAAATATCTCGTAGGGATAAAAGGTCCATTGACAACACCAGTAGGTGGGGGTATCAGATCGCTGAACGTGGCTTTAAGACAAATACTTGATCTCTATGTATGTCTCAGACCGGTTAAATATATCACCGGATCCCCATCCCCTGTTAAAAAGCCTGAAGATGTTGATATTGATATTTTCAGAGAAAACACCGAGGACATATATGCCGGTATTGAATGGCAAATGGGAAGTGAAGAGGTAAAAAAAGTAATTCGGTTTATTGAGCAAGAGATGGGCGTAAAAAAGATCCGTTTCCCGGAGTCCTCAGGTATCGGGATCAAGCCAATTTCAGAAGAAGGTTCAAAACGTTTGGTCCGTGCTGCCATCAAACACGCTTTAAAGGAAAACAAACCATCTGTAACCCTCGTACATAAAGGCAATATCATGAAGTTTACTGAAGGAGCTTTCAAGAACTGGGGTTACGAAGTGGCCACTGCTGAGTTCAGAGATCAAACTGTGACGCAACGAGAAAGCTGGATAATTGATAACCATGACAAGGACAATAACATTGGCATTGAAAAAAATGCAATGCTGTTGGAGCCAGGTTACAAACTAATGACCAATGCTCAGAAAGAAGCCATTCAGCAAGAAGTCAGGAAAGCACTGGAGTTATTGCCTACACATGGTAATGGTAAATGGAAAGATAAATTATTGATCAAGGATGCCATTGCAGATATTACACTGCAACAAGTACTCACAAGGGCCAGGGAATTTGATGTGGTGGCTACAATGAACCTTAACGGAGATTACCTTTCTGACGCTTTGGCAGCCCAGATTGGAGGAATTGGAACAGCACCAGGTGCAAACATCAATTATGAAACAGGGCATGCTATCTTTGAGGCAACACATGGCACAGCTCCCAAATATGCCGGGTTAGATAAAGTTAATCCGAGTTCCGTAATATTATCAGGCGCTATGATGTTTAAATACCTTGGATGGGAAAAAGCCCACGATCTGATCTGGTCAGGAATTGAAAAGACAGTGGTTCAGAAAAAAGTTACCTACGATTACCATAGAATGATGGAAGGAGCAACACTTTTGAGTTGCTCTGCTTTTGGAAATACCATCATTGAAAACATGTAAAGATTTGTTCCTTTTTCTTAAAATAACAATTAAAGATTCGCACATATGGCAACACTGAAAGATAAACTGCATGAAAAGATCCAGGAATGGAGGCCCAGGGTCAAAAAGCTGAATGAGGAATTCGGAAATGTAGAAGTGGATAAGGTAACTATCTCAAAGGTCCTTGGCGGAATGAGGGGACTTAAATGCCTTGTAACAGACATATCCTACCTTGATCCCAATGAGGGAATCAGATACAGGGGATATACCCTCAAAGAAGTCTTCGCCCTTTTGCCAAAACCCAAGGGTTCTGAAATGCCTTATGTTGAAGGACTGCTCTATCTATTGCTGACGGGTGAAATACCTTCAGAAAAAGAAGCCATGGAATGTGCTGATGAATTTAGTAAAAGAAGGATTGTTCCAAGGTATGTTTATGAAGTGATCGATGCTTTTCCATGTTGCAGTCATCCAATGACAATATTTTCCTCCGCCATCCTGACGATGCACCGCGAATCATTTTTTAACAAGAAGTATTTTGCAGGAATTCACAAGGAGGACTATTGGGAACCGATGTTTGAGGATTCCCTGAACCTGATTGCCAAGCTGCCGGAAATCGCAACATACATTTATTCAAAACTTTATCGTGACGGAAAAAGGATACAATCAAACCCCAACCTTGACTTTGGAGGAAATTTTGCCTTTATGATGGGTAAGGACAAACCATATGATGATGTATCCAGGTTGCATTTCATCATTCATAGCGATCATGAAAGCGGAAATGTAAGTGCACACACCGGTCATCTGGTTGCCAGCTCACTGTCTGACATTTATCTCAGTATTTCTGCAATGATCAATGGGCTTGCCGGGCCTTTACATGGATTAGCCAACCAGGAGGTATTGCGCTGGCTACAGGAATTAATGGACAGAATGGGCGGTGCTGAACCAACAGAAGATGAACTGAAACAATATGTATGGGAAACCCTTAATGCAGGAATGGTTATTCCGGGCTATGGCCATGCAGTTCTGCGAAAAACTGATCCCAGATATACCCTTCAGCGTGAATTCAGCCTGAAGCACCTTCCCGATGATCCTTTGTTCAAATATGTTGACATGCTTTACAAGGTAGTCCCACCCATTCTCATGGAACATGGTAAGGCTAAAAACCCCTGGCCCAATGTAGATGCACAGTCAGGAGTTTTGCAATGGCATTATGGTGTCAGAGAATATGATTTTTATACTGTATTATTTGGTATTGGAAGGGCCATCGGAATTGCAGCCAACATTATTTGGGACAGGGCACTCATGTACCCACTGGAAAGGCCAAAATCCCTGACAACTGATATGCTTGAAAAGATAGCCGGTATCAACACCAAAAGCAAGGCTAAAGAAGCTATCAAATAGAGAATTATTTACTACCTTCCTTGCCCGGAGGAATATCCGTATTCTGCATTATAACAATGCGTTGACCTTCCTGTGAATGGACATCGTCCTTTTGTGAAATTTATTTTGACAGAAAAATATATGTCCATTCCTGTAAAATCACTCAAACCAAAAAATCCGCCAAGTTTATCTGTTCCTATGGTAAGAAAGGCGAATCTCGCAGCCAACCCTATTCTTGGGTACCTCATATCATAAAGCGAAACAGGAAGGCTGACTTCATAAAGCCAGTTTTCATAACGTGGTGTTATTGATAATTGGTAAGGACGTTGTATCCATGTTTTACCCAGTCTTAATGGAAGGATAGCAGTAGCATTAACATACCAGTCAGGAATAAACTGATAATCAAATTGCGCAGAGAAAGCCGAAGGTAAAACGATAGAAATGCTGTTTCCTTCCAGGGACGCATCCGGATCACCATAAAACATTGAACTCAAGTATTCTGTGATTTGATTGAGGTTGTAATAATTCAAAGTATCCAACCTGTCAAGATATGCACTTGTGTTATCAAACTTTTGCTTTTGGGCATTATCAGAAAACTTAATTGCGCCGATATCCATTAATGAGAACCCAATCTTATAGTAATAATCAGGATAGCTTTGACGGCACAACTTACTATATGTTCTGCTTTCTGCTACCCTCTTGGTGCGGGAAAAGGTGACTCCAATATCTACTCCAAAGCCTTTACCCTTAAAAAACGGATCAGATAAGTTTGCATCATTGTCCTGATAATCCACCGGGATGGAATATCCAATTTCAGCATCAAGGTTGTGTATGTTAATTGTACTGTCATCAAGAACCACATAATCTATTTCTCTTGCACTCAAATAACCACCGGCAAATCCAGACAGGTACTTTAACGTGATCCCCCCTGTTAACCTATCCAGGCCACGTTTATAAAGCACCCTGGAATAAGTCAGTCCGAACTCTGCCCACTCCATATTGGTCATGTTAAAGTTATAATCCTTATAGTTTATATTATGCTGGGGAGAATACTCCAGTCCTTCATAGAGAAAATTGGGAATCTCATAAGGCATTCTCCTTAAGGATAATATGGAACGGAATGCTGTATAAAAAGCAAAAGCATGATCACCCTTGACCAGCATAAATGAAGGCCCCTGCATACGAATATTCATATATGCATTTTTCAACTCAGTATTAATGAAGCGGTCAAAAGTATTGTTGTTCTTTCCGTACGTGGGTGTATTTCCCCTGAGGATTTCAAAGAGCTTGTAATCTTCCCTGTGAATATACATGTAATTGTTTTCCACAAATATATCACCGGATAAAAGATGGATATCCATGTATAGCTTACTGTTCACAAGAGACGAAGGGTTGATCGTAAGACCGGCAGAACCAGCATAATTGCTGTTAACAATACCCCACATTTCCTGCGATTGACTTGTAAAATTCAGGGTGAAGACAAAAAGAAGAGCTATAAAAAACCTAATTATATTAGATGTTTTATATTTTTCATTAGAGTAGAGCCGGATTATAAGGTTCTATTTTAAAGGGCACAAAATTAAACAATCGTATGAGTTTTCCATATAAATACCAGTATAATTATTCAAAATATTTTTCCAGCTCACTGGATAATTAATAAACTGAATGTCAAAGAAATATTATACGCCAAAATGCAATTTTCATATAATGATCAGTCGAAGTGCTGACTCACAGACTCACTGACTCACAAAATTAAACCCCCTGATTTTTCCACAAGAAAATATTGTATATTTGCACCCTCTTTTCGGGGGAGAAAACCGCTGAAAAAACCCGCGGATGTGGCGTAATTGGTAGCCGCGCCAGACTTAGGATCTGGTGCCGAAAGGCGTGGGGGTTCGAGTCCCTTCATCCGCACGACCAAATTTAATTTTTGACCAAAAAACCAGATCTATTAGCTGACCAGCAAACAGACTGAATCTTGACTAGACTCACTCAATAAAGGTTATGAAAAACATTTACCTGTTAGTATTTGCCGGTCTCTTAGCCAATCTCTGCTTTGCACAGGAATCATTTAGGATTGACAGTTTATTGAATGAAATGGAATCTGCTGATGTGAGGTCCAAAATTGAAATTTTGATTAAACTGTCGGATGAGTATATCTTCCTCGATGAAGATTCAGCCCTCTATTATGGAAATAAAGCCTATGAGCTGGCAAACTCATCATCATTAAAATTCGAAAAAGCCAAAGCCGGTTTCCAACTCGGCAAAGCTTTATACCAAATCGACAGCCTGAAAGCTTCACTAAAATATCTATTAGAAGCAAAAACAGTAATACAAAACTCCACAGACAGCAGCATGATGTTCAAAGTATATAACCATCTTGGCTATGTATACTTTGATATGGAAGAATTTGATAACGCACTCGAATACCAGAACCTTTCCTTAAGCATTGAAAAAGATATCACCAATAAAATGGAAATGGCTTCCAGGTTAATGGATATCGGAATGGTATATGAATTTACCGGAAATTATGAAAAAGCCCTTGCCTATTATAATCAAGCCCTGAAGGTAAACAGGGAACTGGGCTTTGAAGAAGACATTGCCATTGCTCTTAACAACCTCGGAAACGTTTTTCAAACCTGGGGCAATTACGAAAAAGCACTGGAATACTATCTCGAAGCGCTGGAAATATATGAAAGGCTTGAAGATCAGGAAGGGATCGCTGTCATAAATAACAATATTGGTATTGTTTACCACGACTGGAAACAATATGATCAAGCCCTGGAATATTATGTCAAAGGCCTGGAAATTGAAAAGATGCTTGAAAACAAGCGGGGCATTGCACAATCATTGAATAATATTGCCATCATTTATGATGATAAGGGCAACCGTGAGCAAGCTTATCAGTATTATAACGAATCATTAAGAATGGCCGAAGAGTTGAACGATAAAATGAGCATGGCCATTGCACTCAGCAACCTGGGAGAGTTTTATGCCAAAGAAAAACAATACACCAAAGCACTGTCATACCACTTCCGCTCCATTGAACTGGATGAAGAAATGGGAAACCCGATAGGAGTAGCACAATCCTATACTTCACTCGGTGATCTATACTTTAAAATAGACAATTACACCAAATCACTTGAATACTATAAAAAAGGCCTGGAGATCCTGGCACAACAAAATATTCTCCCATCAATGGCTGAATCATTTAAGGGTTTATCCGAAGTATATGCAAAAAAAGGTAATTACAATCAGGCATATCATTATTTTAAGAAATATAATGAAATTAATGACTCAATTTTCAGCGAATCGATGGCCAAACGCCTCAGCATGTTACAAACCGGATATGAGATCGTTACAAGAGAAAAGGAAATAGAACTTTTAAACCAGGAAAAAGAGAAAAAAGAGCTTCAGTTAGAACTAAACCAGCAAAAAATTAAAAGACAACAAATCATTGGATTGGGATTGATTATTGCATTTGCTGTTTTTGTTGTACTTTCTTTATCATTGTTACGACAAGTTAATAAGAGAAAGAAAGCCTACGAAAAACTTGTAAAACAACATAAAGAGATTAAGAAAAACAGGGAAGAGCTTATTGTTGCCAAAAATAAAGCTGAAGAATCCGACAAATTGAAATCTGCATTCCTGGTTAACCTCAGCCATGAGATCAGAACACCAATAAATGGGATCAACGGTTTCTCCGATCTTTTGAAAAACAACGATGTAGATGAAAAAGACAAAGAGGTATACCTCGATATGATCCAAACCAATACCAGGCAACTAATATTACTCATAGAAAACATTCTTGATGTATCATCCATAGAAACCGGCCAGTTGACAGTTGGCAAGGAAAGAGTCAATATTGTCAGGATAATTCACAGCACCTATGATGAATACCGCCAAGAACAAAAACTCAATAACCAGGAAGATATTGACTTTAAACTCAGAATAAACATTCCCGTGAAATATGAAAAGATTCTAACAGATGGGAAAAGGATCAGGCAGATCCTGGATAACCTGCTCAGCAATGCATTTAAGTATACAAAGAAAGGCACCATTGATCTGATCTGCCAAATTGAAAACAACAATTTACTTATTTCTGTAAGGGATACAGGTATTGGCATCCCAAAAGAAAAGCAGGAAATCATTTTCCATAGGTTCCGTCAGATTGATAACTCTTCAACCAGAAAATACAGTGGCACCGGTTTGGGCCTATCTATATCCAGGGAATTAATAAATCTCCTGGGAGGAAAGATCTGGGTTGAATCCGAAGAAGGGAAAGGCAGCACATTTCATGTGGAAATCCCTTTTGACCAAATAGATGCAGGTTAATTCCTGTTAGGAAACTCCCTTATAAATCCTGCCTTCGGCCAAGCAGAAATATATGTATATTTGCAACCCCGAATTAATCACACAATTGTTTGAAATAGATGAATATCACATTAGAAAAGACAGGAAATCTGACCTCTACAATCCAGATAGAAATGGTAAAAGATGATTACGAGGCAGAGGTAACAAAAGTATTGAAGGACTATCAGAAAAAGGCCAACATACCCGGGTTCCGTCCTGGGAGGGTCCCTTTTGGCATGATTAAGAAACAATATGGAAGATCGGTGATGGCTGATGAAATCAACAAAAAGCTTAGTGAATCACTGAACAATTATATAACAGAAAACAAAATCAGGATCCTGGGAAATCCATTGCCAAATATGGAAAAAACTTCCAGGCTTGATTTTGAACATGATGAGAATTTTTCATTTTACTTCGACATTGGAGTAGCTCCTGAAGTTGATTTCGAACTTTCTGATAAAATAAAGGTAGAATATTACGATATAGAACCTAGCGAAAAAACCATCAGTGACTATATCATGGATATGCGCAAAAGACAGGGTGATACAGAAACACCGGATGAATCTGGAGAGGAAGACATCCTTCGTGGGAATATCGTTATGATAGACGACGAAAACAAACCTGTCGAAGGAAAAGAAGCTCATCAATCTACCATATCCATCCCCCATATTAAGAATGATAAGATAAAAAAACAGTTCCTCAGCAGAAAAAACGGTGACACCATAGTTTTCAATCCTTTCAAAGCTACAGACAATATAACAGAGGCGTCCTATATGATTGGAAATAAAGAAGCAACAAAAGAGGATCTTGACGCTGATTATCAATTTGAGGTCACTGAAATCATGCGAATCATCCCTGCTGAAATGAATGAGGAATTTTACAAAAAGATTTATCCTCAGGAAGATATCAAAACTGAAAAAGAATTCAGGAATAAAATAATGGAAGAAGCCTCACGAAGTTTTGTGAATGAAGGTGATAAAAAGTTCATGGGCGATGCTATTGAAAAAGTCCTGGATGAAGCCAAAATTGAACTTCCTGATGAATTTCTGAAAAGATGGTTGAAAGAAGGCAATGACAATGAGATTTCTGAAGAAGACATTGAAAACGAATATGACAATTATGCCAAAGCACTGAAATGGCAATTGATTGAAGGCAAAATAATGAAAGACAACAATGTGGAAATCAAGGAGGAAGATGTCAGGGATTTCATTCGGGGTTATTTTTCAGGACAGGTGCCAAAACCCGAAGGAGACACAGAATATGACAAACGCATGGAAGGACTTGTAGATTCAGTAATGCAGAACAGGGAAGAAGTTGAAAAGATCTTCGAACAACTCAAAAGTGAACGCGTTAGGGACATATTAAAAAGTACTGTCAAGCTGAAAACAAAAAGGATCAGCTACGATGATTTTATTAAATTAGCATCAAAACAATAAAATTTAAATATATGGATCAGAATGAATTCAGGAAATATGCGGTAGGTCACATGGGCATTAACTCTTTAACGCTCGATCGTTACTCAAACATTACATCCAATTACATATCTCCAACCATCATTGAGGAAAGGCAATTGAATATTGCAACAATGGATGTTTTTTCAAGGTTGATGATGGATAGGATCATCTTCCTTGGCGTGCCCATCAATGATTATGTTGCCAATATTATCCAGGCGCAACTTTTGTTCCTGGAATCGGTTGATTCCAAAAAAGACATTCAAATTTATCTAAACACACCGGGTGGTGCGGTTTATGCAGGGCTTGGCATTTATGATACAATGCAATACATATCACCGGACGTTGCAACCATTTGCACAGGTGTGGCTGCATCCATGGGTGCTGTCCTGCTTTGCTCAGGAGAAAAAAGCAAACGTACAGCTTTGAAGCATTCACGAATCCTTATTCACCAGCCAATGGGTGGCGCTCAGGGACAGGCTTCTGATATTGAGATCACTGCCAGAGAGATTCAGAAGGTTAAGAAAGAGCTTTATGAGATCATTGCCCAGCATTCCGGACAAACCTATAAAAAGATATGGAAAGACTCTGACCGTGATTACTGGATGACGGCTGATGAAGCCAAAGGATACGGAATGATTGACGAAGTTTTGGAAAAGAACCAAAAGTAATTTTTTACGTAGAACGAACAAACTCCACCTATGTCAAAATCGCAGCAACGATGCTCCTTCTGTGGGAGGGAAAAGTCTCAGGTAAAACTACTGATTGCCGGTATAGACGCACACATCTGTGACAGTTGCATAGCCCAGGCACAGAGCATCCTTCAGGAAGAAATGGCCTCCAGGCATGAAAAAAGCATAAAAGAAATAGAGCTTAGGAAGCCAAATGAAATCAAGTCATACCTTGACCAATATGTTATCGGGCAGGAAGATGCAAAGAAAGTACTCTCCGTTGCCGTATACAATCATTATAAAAGGATCACCCAGCCAAATATCGATGAAGATGGTGTTGAAATCGAGAAATCCAACATTGTTATTGTGGGTGAAACCGGCACCGGAAAAACCTTATTGGCGAGGACTATTGCCCGGATGCTCCATGTACCTTTCTGTATTGCAGATGCAACTGTCCTCACAGAAGCCGGATATGTTGGAGAAGATGTTGAAAGTATCCTTTCACGGCTTCTTCAGGCAGCTGATTACGATGTTAAAGCTGCAGAAATGGGCATCGTATTCATCGATGAGATCGACAAGATCGCAAGAAAGAGTGACAACCCATCAATAACCAGGGATGTTTCCGGTGAAGGCGTACAGCAAGCCCTCCTGAAGCTCCTGGAAGGAACCATAGTGAATGTTCCGCCACAGGGAGGAAGAAAGCATCCGGAACAAAAAATGATCCAGATCAATACCCAAAACATCCTGTTCATCTCAGGAGGTGCTTTCAATGATATGACCAAGATCATTGCTTCAAGGTTGCAAACCAACGTCATCGGATATAACTTCGATAAAGAAAAGGAACAAATTGACAGGGATAACCTCCTGCAATATATAGCACCCTCAGACCTGAAAAAATTTGGGCTGATACCTGAAATCGTCGGAAGATTTCCTGTAATCACCTACCTTAACCCCCTGAGTAAAGATGTATTGTTAAAAATACTTACAGAACCTAAAAATTCTTTGATCAAGCAATTTACCAAGCTTTTCAAAATGGACAACATCGAACTCACTTTCGATGAAAATGTATATGAATTCATTGTTGACAAGTCAATGGAATTCAGCCTTGGCGCCAGAGGTCTCAGATCTATCCTGGAAGCCATACTGACCGATGCCATGTTTGAACTGCCTTCAAAAAAAACACGTAAGTTCCATGTTACACTGGACTATGCCAGGAAAAAATTCTTGATGGCCAACATCTCTAAGTTGAAGGTAGCCTGATTTTTTTAAGCCATGACCCCTGCTCTCTTTATATTCTCCGGCATGATAATTGATAATTTCTGCTAGAGAAATGAAGAAAATTATTTTCATAGGACTAATTTTATTTTTGATATCGCTTACATCTGAAGCGCAGAAAGAAGATCGTTTGGTTTTGTATGCCAGAATCATTGATGGAGATACTGTACCTGTCGTTCCACTGAAACAGGTTACCATTGTCTCTATGAAGATTATCAACAGTAAAATAAACGCCCGAAGATATACCAAGCTGGTCAGAAATGTAAAAAAAGTATACCCTTACGCAAAACTGGCCGGTATCAAATTAAGAGAATATGAGGTCCTGCTGCTTGCTGCTGAAAGCGACAAGGAAAGAAAGCAGCTGATGAAACAAGCCGAAGATGAATTGAAAGAAGAATATGAAGACGACCTGAGAAAACTCACCTTTTCGCAGGGCAGGATATTAATTAAACTGGTTGACAGAGAAACCGGAGATTCATCCTATGAACTGGTGCAGGAACTGAGGGGGAGATTTGTTGCATTTTTCTGGCAGACTTTTGCAAGAATATTCGGATATGACCTTAAAGCACGATATGACCCGGAAGGAGAAGACAAAGAAATTGAAAACATTGTAAGATTAATCGAGAGCGGGAAAATATGATTATTTACCCCTACCCTGTAATACAATAAGCACAGTATATATCAGGATCTTAAAATCCATAGCAAGTGACATGTTCTCGATATACAACAAATCATACTTCAACCGCTCGATCATTTCATCTACATCCGATGCATAACCATATTTTACCTGCCCCCATGAGGTAATACCAGGTTTTACCTTATGCAATAACCGGTAGTGAGGTGCCCTTTTCACAATCTGATCAATGTAAAACTGCCTTTCCGGTCTGGGACCAACCAATGTCATATCCCCTTTCAGCACAGTATAAAACTGTGGGATCTCATCAAAACGAACCTTTCGCAAAAACTTGCCAAAAGGAGTGATCCTGGGATCATCGTCAGAAGACAATTGCGGCCCGTTCTTCTCAGCATCAACATACATTGACCTGAATTTATGCATTTTAAAAGGCATCCCATTGATCCCTATTCTTTCCTGGGAATAGATGATGGCCCCCCTGGAAGTTGTTAATATGCCTACCGCCACAAATATAAATAAGGGCAATAAAAGAATTATGGCAATGATGGATACAACTATATCAATGATCCTTTTGATCGATTGCTGCCATGGAGGCATTAATCCGGGTGCAATCTGGATTAGCGGAGTATGAAAAACCGAGGACATCTTCACGGAGCCCAGCAGAATATCCTGCATATCCGGAATGATCTTAATGATGACATCTGTATCCTCCAGGATGGCGATGATATCATCAATGGTCTTTCGCTCTGAACGTTCAATAGCAATAATGACTTCCTCAACATTGTTTTCCACAATGATCCTCTTCAGGTCCTTATAATTACCAAGATGCGGAATGTAATCTTCTATTTTGTATGAATCATAATCGAATACATTCACAAAACCAATGAATTTATTTCCAGATGACTTCTCCTGGTCCTCTATGTCGTTATAAATAGATAAGGCATTGCCATTACTTCCTACAATAACTGTGTTGAATCCAAGCTTCTTGTTATGTATTTTCCTGACTGTGATGGTTGTAAGGATCAATCTGAATAAATAGGTAAAAAAGAAATGAAAGCCGAAAAGGACAAGAAAGGATTGGTAATATGATTTATAAGAGATAATAATATCATCCAGGATAAGTGCGAAGAAGATAAAGATCACACCAATAAGGGTTATGAGGATGGTCTGGCCAAGCTCCCTCAGCCTTGATTTGCGGTATATTTTGCTGTAAGTACCGACCAGCGCATATAACATTAACCAGAAAACAGGAATTACAGTAATGCCAATAAAAAAATTATCATCAGAAAGAATATCCTGTGGGTGTTCCAGGATGGTGGGCTCTATGGCATATTTCCTGAAAAGAAAAAACAAGCACCACGCAAGTGCTGCAGCAAGAAAGTCAAAAACAACATACTTAAAAACCTGTAGTTTTTTATTCATTTAAATTAATTTACCTTGTAATTAACTTAATATTATCGAAATATATTTTTGTTTCTTCCAATGCATCACTGGCATATCCCTCAAAAAAGATATTGAAATATAAAGCATTAACGGAAGCATTTACAATTGGCTTTAAATTAATATAAATCTTGTTCCATTCCTGCGATGGATTCATGTTTACCAATGGGTTTGTTTCCACGGTATTATAATATTTGGAAAACACCCCTACCCTGAAAACAGCATCACATTTATAGTTTATTTCCAGAAAAATCGGGTTATTACCCCTGGGCAGGTCAAATCCTTCATCAAGGCCTACATTGGTTGACAACCTGAAATAATTTTTATCACTGGTCATAGTGATAATGCCAGAATAAGCAGAGTTGGAACTGATAAATGCCTCCGGATTATTGGCCGGATTTGTCCTTAAAATATTCACTTTGCTTGGCGAAAGGCTGTCAATGGAAATACTTGGGTCTTCGAAATCTTCCATCCACACGAAATTACATGTAGTATCATAGGTTGTATGGAAATCTTCAGCATT
>JAGYLD010000169.1 GCA_018401355.1 Bacteroidales bacterium | reverse complement strand
AACGCTTCTATTCAACACAAACAATTATTTCATGAAATGTTTCATTCTTCTCTTTCTTTTGTGGCCGGCCATTGCATTCCCGCAACCACTTGACAGCCTCCTGATGAAGATTGACACTGTCCGGAACGATTCTGCCAAAGCAGTGCTGCTTTGCAATGCGGCCATGAAACTATATTATTCTGACCCGGATTCATCCCGTTATTTTACCAGGAAGGCTTTGTCAATTGGTGAGGATATTGTTAATAACACCATTATTGCCAAGTCATACAACATCCTGGGAATTATTTGTGATGTTACCAATAAATGGGATAGTGCACTATATTATTACAACCAGTCGCTTGAATATGCAATGACAGATAAGAATAAAGGAATTGAAGCGTCTGCATTAAACAATATCGGGCTGATTTATTGGAACAAGGGAGAGTATGATCTTGCCATCGAATTCTATAATCGGTCATTATTGCTTTTTGAAGAACTTCAGAACCAGCGTGGAATTGCCAATACCCTGAACAATATCGGATTGATATTATGGGAACAGGACAGGCTCCAGGATGCCATATCCTATCATCGGCTTGCATTGCAGAAAAGGCTTGAGATGGATGACCAGTATGGTATTGGTGCTTCGTACTCAAATATTGCCAGGATATATGATGAGATGGGATCCACAGATTCTGCATTTTATTTTGCCTATAAGGCGATCCGGAACAAAACTCGGATTGATGACAATTACGGCCTGGCAATCACATACAACAATCTGGCTGGCATGTACCTTGATCAGGACATAAGGGATTCGGCATATTTTTACTTTATCAAATCGATTGAAAAATATAAAATGCTTGGCAACCTGTCCAGGTGTGCCGGCTCTCTGTATAATCTTGCCGATTTTTATATGAAAGAAGGTGATGATAAAAGTGCGGAAGCGTCTTTGCAGGAGGCTTTAAGTTATGCAAAAGAGGCCGATGCAAAAAACATCCTGTATAAGATTTATGGCAACCTTGGTATGTTATATCACCAGAGGAGTGACAATGCCAAAGCTTACAAATATCTTAAAAGAAGGGTGGAAGTCCATGATAGTTTATATACGATGGAACGGGATGAAATGATAGCTGACATCCAGGCAAAGTATGAAACGGAGAGAAAAGATAAAGAGATTGCCATCCTGGGACAGAAAAAGGCTGAAGCAGAATTGAAGGTTTCCAATCGGAACAGGATGATCACGGGTTTGGGATTCGGTTCGGTTGCATTGATATTCCTGGGGCTCTTTATTGTTCAGAGGAACAGAAGGAAGGCGCAGGCTGAAAAGGATCAGGCAATCATCCTGGAAAAGGAAAAAGGGCTGGAGGCCGTTTTTGCAGCCCAGGAAGACGAAAGAAAACGCATTGCCAAGGAGTTGCATGATGGGATTGTACAGCAGCTTGCCGGGGTGATCCTTGGTATGAGAAGGCTTGCCGGACTCAAAGCAGAGAAATACCCTGATGAGAGATTACTGCTCGATTCGCTTGAAGCTGCTTCAGGAGAGCTCCGTGAAGTTTCTCACCGCATGATGCCTAAGGCCATCAGTGAACTTGGCGCAGTGGCTGCTATTGAAGATATGCTGCAGAAAACATTAAGCCATGTGGATATACATTATAAGTTTGAGCATTTTGGGATAAAAGGACGGCTTCCTGAAAAAACAGAACTGGCTTTATTCAGGATTTCCCAGGAACTGGTCAACAATCTTATAAAACACAGCAAAGCGAAGAATGTCCATATTCAATTGTTTCAAACAGGAAGGAATGTTGTTTTTATCCAGGAAGATGACGGCATTGGCTTTCCTGAAAATCTTGAAAAAAAGGGGATTGGATTAATGAATATAAGAAGCAGGGTAGAAACGCTGAAAGGTTCTGTTATTTTTGAAAACAATTCCGGTGACGGAGCGACTGTCACCGTTACAATACCATTGGATAAGAATGATTAATATAATCATTGCAGATGATCACAAGATCATGGTGGATGGTTTGCGAAACATCCTGGAAGAAGACCCGGAAATAAGCATATCTGCAGTTGCATATAATGGCTCAGAAGTGCTTTCCATCCTGGAAAGTTCCAAACCGGATATCGTTTTGCTGGACATAGATATGCCGGGGATGAATGGCATAGATTGTGCCCGGGAAATCCTAAGGTCATATCCTGAAATTAAAATTGCTATCCTGACGATGCACCAGGAAAATTCCCTGATACGGAAATTTATAGAAATGGGAGTGAAAGGCTATATGCTTAAGACCATTCCTTCGGAAGAACTTATCATGGCAGTAAAGCTTATTTATAATGGGGGGGAATATTTTAACTCTGATGTAACAAGGGAATTGTTGCGCCCGTCACAACCCTCAAAAGTATTGCTATCCATTGATCCTTTGGTGGAGCAGTTAACGAAAAGGGAAAGGGAGATCATCCGGTTGATTTGTGAAGGGAGTTCCAACACACAGATAGGGGAAAGGCTCTTTATCAGTCCCAAGACAGTTGATTCCCACCGCACCAACATCATGAAAAAACTCGATTTACATAATACCGCCGCATTGGTACGTTTTGCATTTAAAAACGAGCTGATGGATTAAAATTAGGGTGATTTCCCTATTCAAATCCATAAAATGCCCTATTTCCCCGGCTTTTATCCTGCATTAATTTTGCTTTGTTGATCATTCGGGCTCAGAACATGAAGGTATTTTGCAGGATTACTCATCCATCATATGTTTTGAGTCTGATCAACACAAACAGGAATGAGTATCCTGCTTTTATTATCCCGAAAAAATAATAATGGAGGAAAATAACATGAAAAAACAATTACTTACTTTATTAATGACATTTTGCCTGCTTCCGCTCTTTGCACAGTGGGTGCAGGTGAACAGCGGACTGGGAAATTACCCGCCCGCTTCGATGTTTGCCTTTGCTGATACCATCGTTCTTGGTACCTATGGTGGTGGAGTATTCCGGACACTCGACAATGGTGATAACTGGTTTGATGTCAATGGTGACCTTGGCAGCCTGAATGTCAAGGATGTAAGATACGGGCCGGCCAGCCAGGGGATTTTTGTTGCAACAGCCGATGGGCCATATTTTACACAGGATCTGAGCCATTATGAAAATTGTACTTCAACAGGTTTGACTAATACGGACATCAATTATTTCTGGTTTGGCGGGGATGATGATAATGAATGGGCCGTAGGAACCAATGGTGGAGGGGTTTTTGCGTCACCGGACTATTCGGGTCCATGGACAGCACGTAATGCAGGTGTTTCAGGAACTGGATTGATCGTGAAAGATATGGGTGGTTATTCCGATAACAGCATCGATTATGTGGTTATGGGTACAGATAACGGGATGTATTACTCAACAGACAACCTGATGACATGGACGAAGAAGAACAATGGCCTCACAGGAGATGCTTTGCTGGTAAATAAATTGGCAGGAGTGGGAAGCATGGTCATCATTGCGACCAATGACGGATTGCACACGAGCTATGATTCAGGTGATAGCTGGACTGAGCTTATTGCCGGTGAAAAATTCAATACGGTGATCGTCTTTCAGTCTGCATTGTCTTCGACAGGATTCTATTGTTTTGCATTTGGTGAAAACGGGTATTATTCGGA
>JAGYLD010000168.1 GCA_018401355.1 Bacteroidales bacterium | reverse complement strand
TCATCCCTCATTTTGTCGGAATCAAATTTGCTGGCTTCAAGATCAAGCTGTGCTTTTTTTATCACATTGTATTTTTGTAAGCCATTGAATAAGGTTACACCTGAGCTTAGGGAGAAATACTGCTGGTTGGTATTCTGATTTTTATAAGTATTAGTTTGTGGATTTGGAGACCTTCCCCATCCCCATGAAGTTTGGGCACTGCCGTTCAAAGTAGGCAGCAGGTCAAGCTTTTTTTGCAAGAGATCATTTTTGTAACTTGTTGAGGTAAGCTCACTCTGCTTAATCTGAATGTTATTATCCAGTGCATATAAAATGCAATCCTCCAAAGTCCATTTTTTCTGGGCATCTAACTGCATAGCTGTTAAAACCAAGAAACATACTGCAACTAATGTTTTCAAAATACGCATGGATGTAATGTTTTTGTTTTGGGTAAATCCTGACTAATTCTTGAATACCTCAAATTCTAAAAATGTGCCATTTTTTCAATTTGTTGATTTGCAATTTGTTGCGATCAAAAAAAATGGCTGCATAGTTAAAAAGTGTTCATTTTAAAACTTACTATGTTCGCTAATGAACAACAAACATTTTAAGTCAAATCAAAAATAGTAAAATATTTCCTGTACAAACCCATTGCGAAATTATTTTGAAATGGATACTTTTACACAAAATACTTAAAAAAGCAGGAAAAATGAAAAAGTTCTTAACATCCTTACTGATTCTGGTGCTTTTATTCCTCGTTCAGTTGAGCAAGGCATCTATTGGCGATTCAATTCATGCAGACCACTATGCCATTGCACTGCACGAGGTTAACACTACTGCTCAAACCATCGATGCAACAGCCACGATAAACATTCAGCCCAGGGTCAATGGACTGAATGAAATAACACTTCAGTTAATGGAACTGACTGTGACTTCCGTAAAAGTTGATCTGACCCAAATAACAAATTTTACCCATGAAAATGATTTATTGCATATTCCCCTGTCAAGTCCTGCTGATACAACTGACATCCTTATTGTAGAGGTGTCTTATAATGGCCAGCCATTTCATGAGTCATGGGGGGGATTCCACTTTTCGGGCGATTATGCTTTTAATCTTGGCGTAGGTATTAGCACCATTCCCCATAATCTTGGAAAATCATGGTTCCCATGTATTGATGATTTTACTGACAGGGCTACCTATGAGTTTTTTGTTACCGTGGATGAAGGACTTACTGCCGTTTGTGGTGGAACTTTGGTCAGCGTTACAAACCCTGTTCCAGGAAAGGTTATGTATAACTGGGAATTAGACAAACCCATACCAACCTATCTCGCTTCTGTAGCTATTGGAGATTATGCGCTGGTGGAAAAAACATACAATGGTATTGAAAGGGATATTCCTGTATTATATTATGTCAGACCAACGGATACTGTAAAGGTAAATGGGAATTTTGCCAACTTTAATGATATCATGATGATTTATGAAACCCATTTTGGCCCTTATGCCTGGGACAGGATGGGATATGTCGGGACTTCCATAGGGGCCATGGAGCATGCCACCAATGTAGCTTATCCTAATAGTACCATAACAGGAGGATCCACCTATGAATGGTTGTATGCTCATGAATTATCCCATATGTGGTTTGGCGATAAGGTTACTTGTGATAAAGCTGAGGAAATGTGGTTAAATGAGGGATGGGCTGTATTTTGCGAGTTGTTTTATACCGAAGTCCTCTATGATAAAGAAACTTACAAAACAAGCTTACTGGATAAACATGCCGATGTTTTGCAATATGTTCATGCAGAAGAAAATGGCTATTGGCCACTTAATGATCTGCCTCAGGAATACACATATGGAACTTCTGCGTATGATAAAGGAAGCACCGTCGTGCAAACTTTAAGGAATTATTTGGGTGATGATTTATTTTTCCCAACAATGACAGCATTCCTTGATTCCCTTGCCTGGACCTCAGTCAACTCTGGCGATATGAGAGATTTTATAACAAACCATACGGGTATTGATATGACCGGATTTTTCGATAATTGGGTAATGAATGGCGGAACCCCGAATTATACGATAGATTCTCTGAATATCGAAAGCACAACCGATGGTGCAGGTGTAACATTATATCTTAAGCAAAAAAGGAAAGGGCCTGCTTTCGTTGGTAACATGAATAAAACCGATGTGTATTTCATGGATAGCAACTGGGAATGGGTTGTCGATACTGTGATGTTTTCTGGTAAAACAGGAGTTTCTGTTAAATCAGTCCCTTTTATACCAATAGCGGTTTTCCTGGATCTGGAGAACAATATTTGTGATGCTAAAACAGCAGCATACCATGTGATTACTGAACCAGGAGAGATAGATTTTGATCATACCTTTTTCCAGCTGACAACAGAAGAAGTCTCAGACTCAGCATTTGTCAGGGTAAATCATCATTGGGTGGCTCCTGATAGTCTGGAAAACCCGGTGCCTCATTTGAGAATTTCTGATTACCGTTTTTGGTCGGTAGAAGGAATATTTCCTGAAGATTATGTTGCAACAGGAAGATTTCTTTATAAAAAGGGTGGCTACCTTGATAATACCCTTATTCAAAATGAAACCGATTCAATTATCATCATGTACCGCGAGAATGCTGGGCATGATTGGGAAAACATTCCTTTCACAAGGATTGGCCCCTGGTCTATTGGTTATATTTATGTCGATTCTCTCAAAACAGGTCAATATACCCTGGCAGTGATTGATATCTCTGTTGGAGAAGAGGAAAATGATCATGAAAAGAACAGTGGATCAATGATCAATGTTTTTCCCAATCCATCAGGAAGTGTTTTCCATATTTCAAACAATCTTAGCCTTAGCGGATTCTTAACAATAACTGATCTTGGAGGAAGAAAAGTCAGGGAATTAAGGATTTCCCAGGATGAACAACTTACCGAATGGAATCCCGGGAACTTACCAGAAGGCACGTATTTTTTGGTTCTCCGGGATATGAAGGGAAGGATCCTGGAAACCCAAAAAGCAATGTACATAAAATGAATCAGGAAGCAGAAGATTATATAAAGCCTTTGAAAATGCTTTTTCAGGGAAACGCAAATCCTGAGAAAGCAGAGCAGATGAGTAAGTACATGCGTAACCTGAGCATTTTTTATGGTATTCCTGCGACCTTATCCAGGCCTCTGGTAAAGGAATTCCTGAAAGATTCTGGTCTTCCTGAACCAGCATTATTTAATGATGTTATTAAAGAGCTATGGAAACTTGATCAAAGGGAATATCAGTATGCAGCTATGCTCATCATGGAGAAGGCAATGAAAAAGGCTGAAAAAGAGAGGATTCATTTATATGAGTGGACCATCCTGGGAAAATCCTGGTGGGATACAATAGATTTCATTTCCGGAACATTGGTAGGTTGTCATATGAGGTTATACCCTGAACTAATTTTACCAGTCACCCAAAAGTGGATGGATTCCGGAAATATCTGGCTCCAAAGAAGTTCTCTCCTCTTTCAGTTGAAGTATAAAAAGGATACTGATACAGAATTGATGGCCGATTATATCCAAGAGTTAAAAGTATCGAAGGAATTTTTTATTCGTAAGGCTATTGGATGGGTATTGAGAGAGTATTCCAAGACAAATCCTGAATGGGTTAAAGGTTTTATAAATGACAACCCGGATCTTTCA
>JAGYLD010000167.1 GCA_018401355.1 Bacteroidales bacterium | reverse complement strand
CTGCGCATCTTATCCTGGGGAGGAGCTCCTGTCATCTACGAAGGGGAACGATTCAATGAACCTTTCCTGGTGTACGCAGATTCTACTATCTTCGATATGTTCGGCATAGAACTGATCACCGGTGAAAAAGAAACAGCATTGAGTGATCCTGAATCCATCATTGTGTCAGAGGATAAAGCCATTAAGTATTTTGGTTCTGTTGATGAAGCCCTCGGAAAAATTGTTGACATGGATAATTACAAAAAGCTGAAGGTGACAGCCGTGATGGAAAACCAACCCAAAAAATCCCATGTCAGGATAGACATGATCGTTCCTTTTGAAGTCGTCCTGGAAAGATACTCCTGGCTGAACGGCTGGGGCAGCAACAGCCTGACTACCTACATCAGAGTAAAGGAAAATGTCAATGTTGATGAACTGGAAGCAAAGTTTCACGAGTGGTTGCTGCCGATTATTGAACCTGAAGATACCTCCAGGATGTTCAGTCTTTATCTCCAGGATGCTGGTGATATCCACCTTAAATCAAACCATATAAAATTCCAGCAAAATTACAGCCAGGGAAACATAACTATGGTGTATGTTTTCAGCATCACTGCTTTCCTGATTATCCTGATAGCCTGTGTAAACTATATCAACATGGCCATTGCACGATCATTCAGGAGGTCGAAAGAGGTAGGGATCAGAAAAGTGCTGGGGGCCAACAGGCAAACACTGATGTACCAGTTTCTTGGCGAATCAGTGGCCTTCACATTTATTTCAATCCTATTCGCCCTGATCATTGTGGAAGTACTGCTTTCCTTTTTTAACAGTACATTCAACGTAGACCTTGAAATCAGCTTTATACACAATCCATTGTTCAATATTGGTCTGATCATATTATTGTTTGTTTTAAGCCTGGTTTCCGGCAGCTATCCAGCATTTTACCTGAGTCGTTTTCAACCGGTGAAAGTTTTAAAAGGAGGGAATGATAAGAAAATGGGAGGAACAGGAACCCTGACAAAGGTTCTGGTAATATTTCAATTTGTGATATCCATCAGTCTGATCATCAGTATTTCCGTTACTTATGCGCAGTTCAATTATGCTTTGAACAAAGACATGGGCATCAAATATTCCGATGTGTTGAATGTCAGAACATATAATGTCCCCGAATCAAGCATAGAGAATCTGATGAATGACCTCAGAAGCAATCCCGACATCCTGGACATATGCCAGTCATCCAACATCAATGGCGTCAGCGGGTCACAAAACACACTGCGGCTGGATGACTCTGTGGGCACGCCAATCACTTGCAGGATAGGTGTGGTTGACTATAACTTCTTCAACATGATGGATGTCCCCATAGTACTGGGAAGGAATTTCGATAAGAAATTCAGTACCGATGAATGTTGTGCTGTAATTTTAAACCAATCAGCAGTGGATTATTTCGGATGGGACAATCCCCTCGAGCAATCTTTTCAGGCTTTCTGGAATGATACAACGCTGCCCAGACAAGTCATTGGCGTGATCAGGGATTATCATTATTACAACCTCCATTCAAAAATTGAACCGGCAGCTTATATTTTGCAGCCGGATATGCACCATTCACTTTTGATCCATGTTGATGCCAGGAAACGGAATGAAGCGCTGGATTTTATTGAAGAGAAATGGCAGGAAATAATTCCTGGTATACCTTTTAATGCACAATATGCTGAAGATATCCTGAGAAACCAGTATTCAGATGAGGCCGACAACGTAAAAATGTTCAGCTTTTTTACCATTTTGTCTATTTTGGTATCCTGTCTTGGATTATATGGCCTTACAGCTTTTATGGTGGAGCAGAAAAAAAGGGAAATCGCTATCAGGAAGGTTTATGGAAGCAATGTCCTGCAATTGTTAAAACTGATCGTCAAAGATTTTGTTATACTGATCATCATTGCCGGTGTAATTGCCTCAGCCTTTGCATGGTATTTCATGGATAAGGCACTGGAAACATTTGCTTACCGAATCAACCTGGGCTGGTACTATTTTGCAGGCGCAATCTTAGTGGCATTGGTCGTAGCCCTGATTACCATCCTTTACCATTCCATAAAAGCCGCACAGGCCAATCCTGTGGATACGCTGAGGTATGAGTGAAACGGAAATTCCGACTTGGCATGACAGCTCTCGAAGATTGAAGATCAGATCTTTGATCTGCGGTCTGATCTCTGAGATCTGAGATCTCTCCCCTGAAGGTGTAACTAGCAACTGATTAGGCGATTGTCGATGAGTGATGAGTAATGTCTAATTGGGGCATAATTCGAAGGGGATTCCTCCCTTGCACCTCCGCTTCGCGCCCGGCTGCCTGGTTTTATTGTTTTAGCGAAGCGCACTGTCATCCCGCAGCGACTGAGGGATCTCCCTCGTTTTGCAGCAAGGACTATTCAAGGCGGCGACTGAGAGATCTCCTTCTGGCTTACAGCAAGGACTATTCAGGGAATCGACTGGGAAACCTCCAGCAAACTTGTAACGGAATTCCTTTTGAAAACCTAATACAAATTTCTCTTTCAAAGGTATTGAACATTACATTTGTAACAACCAATCCGGATTATCATGAAAATACCAATCATCCTGATAATAATAATCATATCAATAACCTCATTAGCCCAGCAAAACGAAGACTACCCAGTCCATTTCGTAAACCCCTTCATCGGCACACAACGCATGGGACATACCTTTCCCGGGGCTACCGTGCCTTTTGGCATGGTGCAGCTCAGTCCGGATACCGACACCGTTTCCTATGAAGACAATGGTCAGTATAACCGTCGTGTTTACGAATACTGCGCAGGCTACCAATACGATGACCCGACCATAGTCGGCTTTAGCCATACCCATTTCAGCGGTACCGGACACTCCGATCTTGGAGACATCCTGATCATGCCAACTACGGGAGAACTTCAACTCAATCCCGGTACGGCTGATAATCCTGAAAGGGGTTACCGCTCACGGTTTTCCCATAAACAGGAAGGTGCAGAACCCAATTACTATTTTGCTGATATGCTCGATTATGGCATCAAAGCAGAGCTGACCACCAGCACCAGGGTTGGTTTTCACCGGTATACATTCCCCGGATCAAAAGAGGCTCACATTATCCTGGATATGATCCATGGGATCTATAATTACGATGACAAAAACGTATGGACATTTATTCGGGTAGAAAATGATACATTGGTTACAGGTTACAGGATGACAAGTGGCTGGGCCAGGACACGCACTGTCTTTTTCGCAATCGCTTTCAGCAAACCTTTTAAATCTTATGGCCACAAGAAACAGGATGGATCCATTTACAGGGGGTTTTACAGGAAGTTCAATGAAGAAAAGGATTTCCCCGAAATGGCAGGAAGGAAGATCCGTGCCCATTTTGATTTTGAAACCGGTGAAGGGGAAGAGATCCTGGTAAAAGTTGCCCTTTCATCCGTCAGTACGGAAGGGGCATTAAAGAACCTGCAGGCTGAAATACCGCACTGGGATTTTGACCGGATCAAAGAGGAAGGACAAGAACAATGGAACAGGGAACTTTCCAGGATAAAAGTAGAAACCCTGGATAAAAAAGATAAGGTTGTCTTTTACACAGCTTTATACCATACTTTTTTATCCCCTATCCTGTATATGGATGTGGATGGCCGTTACCGGGGCCTCGATCAGAACA
>JAGYLD010000166.1 GCA_018401355.1 Bacteroidales bacterium | reverse complement strand
CCTCCCGGGAGAATCAGGGCATCGTAATCTTCTGGCCGGGCTTCCGCCAGGTGGACATCCACCTCATAATCGTTGCCCCAATCTGTGTGATCCCATGATTTGACTGTTCCTTTTTGAGGGGATATTATATGGGTACTGGCACCCATTTCCGATAATGCTCTTTTGGGCCTTGTCAGTTCTTCCTCTTCAAAACCATTCTCAACGAGAAAGGCGATTTTTTTACCTGTTAATACTTTTTTCATCATGTTGTATTTTTTTCTTTTTATCTTATTTCTGCTGATAACATTCCTAATGGGAATGCTTTCTTGAAAATCAATGGAGAAAATGTGGTTGTTGTATCATGATTTTATAGATTAGCCGGCTCCATGGTGTGAATAATTATTTATTGGAACTTTTATTTATAACATAGACCGGTATTTCTGACTGGTTTATGATATCATGGACCTTGCTGCCAAACAGCAGCTTTTGAATTCCCGATTTGCCATTCGAAAGTATGGCAAGCATATCCGCATTGATCCGTTTTACATATGATTGGATGGATTCTACGGCATCTCCTTTTTCCATAGTGCTGATGGTGTATCTGGGGAAATTTTTTTCCCTGGCAATGGACATGAGTTTTTCTGTTGTCGTATCCGTACCCGTACCATCATCAAGGACATTAAGAAAATGCACCTCGCTGTCAAATTGGTCTGCAAAAAGTTTGAGATCCTCCAGGTTCTCAAAATGCTCCTCTGTAACGTCGATCGCCAGTACGATGTTTTTCGGATAAAAGTTACTGACTTCTTTTTTTGTGGTGATTACGGGAGAGTCCGATACTTTGATCACGTTTTCAGCGTGTGTGCCGAAAATTAACTCTGTGAGAGATTCAGATCCGCTGGTACCGATTACTGTCATGTCTATCTCGTGATCTTTAATAAAATTGCTGATGCCGTTCACTTTGTCTTCAAAATCTATTCTCGGTGTTATCTTAACTCCATGTTCATCGTATTTTTTGATCAAAGCATCCAGCCGTTCTTTGTTTTTTCTTACCAGCTCAGCCATGAAACGGCCGCTTTCTCCTTCCAGCATTGCATTGATATCCCCTGATGCAGGGAAACTATGACCCCGTACAGGATGGATCACATTTAACAGGATGATCTCGCTGTCAATCTCACGCGAGATGTCAATTGCCAACTTTGTTCCATACTCTGCAGTTCTGGAAAAATCCGTTGGAACAAGTATTTTTTTCATTGCAGATAAAAATTTAAAGATTATTTAGTACAGGATTAAGGGCAAAGGCTATGCCATATATCAGACATGTAGAATGTTCTTTCATATTATAATTTGAACCGCTGTGCAATAAGCAGTAATACAGGGGGTTATGTGGGGTTCCTGGATGTTTGTCATGGAAATCCGAAGATTTTTGATTATCTTTGAGTGTTGTGAATAGTTATTTATTGTGGAAACTGGTCTACAATGAGAAGATTTTTACATGAGTGAAAAAATGACAAGTTTTCTGGATTTGAAACCGGAGATGTTGTTGCAGATGTTCAGGAGGATTCCTGGTTTCATGGTGATATTAATAAACAAGGATATCCGGGTGATATTTTGTGAAGGTGTGGAAAAGGATGCTTTTGGTTTGAATTCCTTTAAAACAAATAGCCCTCCCCTTTCACAGATTCTGGATTCTCATGTTTTTCAAACCTTGCTTCCTATGCTGGAAGCATGTTTCAAAGGAGCCAAGGTCTCTCATGAGATGAATATCAACAGGAATTATTATTACATTCAGGCAATTCCTATTTTAGGAGATGATGAGACTGTTGATTACGGTATGATCTTGTTTGATAATATAACTGACGACAAGCTCCACAGTGAGGCAAGCAGGTCCGCCAAGAATAAAGCAGAACAGCTTAACAGGGCAAAAACAGAATTCCTTGCCAAGATCAGCCATGAGATCCGCACTCCCTTAAATTCAATCATAGGATTTACGGATCAATTGTATAAATCCCGGTTAAGCAAATCCCAGGAGAAATTGCTGAATGCTGTAAAAGTTTCTTCAAACCACCTGTTATCTATTGTTAAAGAAACCATTTCCATAGCCGAGGTGGAATCGGGAGAGATCACTTTTGAGTCAAGGACATTTTTTATAAGAGATGTTCTCAGGGATGTTTTTAGTATAGAACGTTTTCATGCCGAGAAAAAGAACATTGAATTAAATGTTATCAATTCCAACAGACTTGACATGCCGCTGATTGGCGATGTGGTATGTCTGAAACAGATTCTACTGAACCTGTCGCATAATGCTGTCAAATTCACTGAAAAAGGACAGGTAATTGTATCTGCTGAAATTGAAAAAGAAGAACAGGATGAGGTTTGGGTCTTGTTCCGGGTCATTGATACCGGGATAGGGATTCCCGAGGACAAATTGAATGCGATTTTCAGGGAATTTAAGCAGGTAGACCAGGCTGTTGAAATGAGATACGGGGGGAGCGGCCTTGGACTTACTATTGCCAATAAGCTGGTAAAACTTCAAAACGGGATGATCGATGTGGATAGCAAGCTTGGTGAAGGTTCGGAGTTCCGGGTCGTTTTGCCATATAAAACTGCTCCCAAAGACCAGGCCATTACCAAGGATTCTCACACCATTGAACCCAAAGAAATTGCCGGCCGGTCATTTCTTATAGTCGATGATGACGAGATGAACCGTTTGCTTGCCGGGGTGATATTTGAGCAATGGGATGTGCCATTTGATCTTGCTGAAAACGGTCCACAGGCAATCAGTTTTGCTGAAAAGAAACTATATGATATGATCCTGGTTGACATACACATGCCCGGAATGGACGGAACTGAAGTGGCAAGGAGGATACGGAATATCTACAAAGACAGGAAGGATCCTTATTATATACTTGCCGTCACTGCAAACGTCATTGAAAGGGATCTGAAACGATTTCTCAAATCAGGGATTGATGGTTACCTTTTGAAACCTTTCAGGGAGCATGAGCTTTTCAGTGTTATTTTGCGATATATGCAGGGAGGTCAGGATCTGACCCGGATGCAGGGAGATTTTATGACTGTCAGTGATGAACCCAAAGAAAAAGGGAGTGTTCCAGGATACGATCTGACAGACTTAAGAACCATTACCAAAGATGATTCGGAGTTTTTCGAGAAAATGGTCAAAACTTTTATCGACAACACCGAATCCAGACTGATGTTGATGGAACATTACCTTGAAACCAAAAACTGGAAAGAAATTGGAGAAATAGCCCATAGAATGATTGCATCTCATAAGCATTTCAGAATATATTCCCTGATGGAGATCCTTAACAAGATAGAAGAACATGCGCTCTATGAGGAGAATTATGACACAATCCCTGAGATGGTCGGAGAACTGAGAACCCTGTCGAAAGATATTATTGACAAACTGAAGAAAGAGATAAAATAATATACAATATTTAAACATGAAACGAATACTTGTTATAGATGATGATACTTATATATGCAGTTTGCTGGAGAATTTGCTGAAGAAGAACGGATATGAAGCAGATACTGCCATGTCCGGTAAAAAGGGATTACAGAAGATAGCAAAAGAAAAGTATGACCTCGTTCTGCTTGATTTTCGCCTTCCCGACGGCGATGGATTGGAGGTATTGGAGAGCATAAAAAAAATATCTCCTTTGCTGCCTGTGATAATAATTACTGCATATGCTGATGTACGTTCAGCTGTAAAGCTTATTCAAAA
>JAGYLD010000165.1 GCA_018401355.1 Bacteroidales bacterium | reverse complement strand
CATTCCCGATACAGAATGTCCCGGCAAGCTGGCACCACTACATACCAACATACTATGAGCTGACCATCACCGCCATGACCATCGGCATCATTTTGCTGCTGATCACATGGTTTGCCAGGTATTTCCCCATCGTGCCTGTCTGGGAAACCATGAAGGAAAAGGGAATTAAAGACAAGATGTTCGATGAATATCCAGAAACAGGAAATCAGGAAACCAATGAATAAAAACAGTAAATCTACATCAGTACGGGGATTCAGGATCCTTGCCATCGTATTGCTTTTGCCGGCAGCATTGGTGTTGCTTGCTCAAAATGTGGAATTCCCACCCTGGCCAGTTCCTGATGAGGCCAATGAAATAGAAAACCCCATTGCCCCGGACAAGATATCCATTGAAGAAGGCATGGCCTTTTACAATATCAACTGCAAAGCCTGCCACGGAGACAGGGGCGAAGGCGATGGTGTCATTCCCGCTGCCAGCCTTGTGTCAAAGCAGGCACTTGACCAGACCGACGGAGCTTTGTTTTACAAGCTCCTCGAAGGTAGGGGACAGATGCCCAGTTTCAGGGCAGTAAGTGAAACAGAATTATGGAATGTCATCAACTACATCCGTGACATGGCCGGGCCTAAAAAGGATATCGTCAGGAAAAACGCTACCATCAAAGTGGTTTTCAACGAAACCGATACCCTGAATGAGATCACGGCACAAGTGTGGGAATTACAGGATGACAGCACCGAAATACCCGCCGGTGAGATGAAGATGGGGTTTTATGTAAAAAGGTATTTCGGGGAACTGAAAATTGGTGGCGACAGGACATACACCAACGATCAGGGCAAAGTCACGATCACCTTCCCACCCGATCTCCCCGGAGAGAATGAAGAAGGTATACTGACAGTGATCATCAGACTTGAAGACATGGAATTCAACACGCTGGAGGTATCTGAAACATTGCAATGGGGAACCCCCAAGGAGACCTACTGGACCGATAAAAGAGCACTTTGGAAAAACAACGACTATGTCCCGATATGGCTGTTGTTATCTTTTGGTGGCATAACAGGCGGGGTGTGGCTTACCATCATCATTGTGATGCTGCAACTGAAAAAGATCCATGACATAAACAGGAAGAAAAAGACAGCCTAAGCCAGGATGCTGTCGAAGATGATGAGCAGCATCATCAGCAAAAGAAAGACATTTATTTTCATAAAAGCCCTTCCGGTAAGGAAGGGTTTTCTTTTATTGAGAAGGCAAAGGAAACCAACAACAAGGGATATAGCCAGGGCTATTGCAACCATCCACGACACAAATGACATCAAAACATCTGTAACAGGCAGCATCAAAGCGGCAACGGCGGTCGCAGATATCCAGACAAAAATGATCCTGCGAATCTGCATTTCGGTGAACTTGTCTGTTAAGGAAGGGAGCCCTGCTTTTTCATAGTCATTTCCATATTTTAGCAACAGCATGATGAAATGCGGAACCTGCCAGATGTAGAAAAAGAAAGCGAGGGACAGGGCGGAGAATGCAAGAACGGATCCTCCTGCAGCAACCCAGCCGATCAATGGGGGGATGGCCCCGATCAATGACCCGACAACCACTGCAAACACGGTAACTCTTTTTAATAGTGTATATACAGCATTGTACCAAAAAAAGGAAAACCAGGCAAGCAGGAGAGCCAGAAAGACTGAATTGAAAAATAAAACAGCACTTCCTGCAAGAAACAATATGATCACAACAAGGACTGCAGCATTCAGGCTGATCCTGGATGAAGGCAAAGGACGGTGTTTCGTCCTGTTCATGAGGGCGTCGATCTTCCTTTCCTGTATCTGATTTAAAGCTGAAGATGAAGCAGCCAGGAGAAAAACACCCATGGAAGGAATCAGACTATCCCAGGAAAGGATTTCCCTGAACATGACATATCCTGTTAAAGTGCTGAGGGTGACGGCAAAGGTAATCCTGATCTTGATGAGTTCCAATAACACCACCAAGGCCCGGAAAGGTCTATTTTTCTTCATCCCCAAGGGATTTGATGTATTTCACGATGATGTCAATGTCTTCATCGCTGATCTGATTTATGTATGAGGGCATCAGCCCGGGAGAGTAACCTTTAACAATCTCAACATTGGGCTCCAGGATGGACCTTTTCAGGTATTCTTCGTCAGCAACGATCTCTTTTTCCTCCCCGTCCACGATCACGATCTTCTTACTGTTATACAAGCCCTTAAGAGTAGAACCAACCAGCTTCGTGCCATCGGTAGAGTGGCATCCTACGCAACCGTTGGCTTTGGTCACCTGGTACCAGAGTTCAACATTATCAATCTTCAGGCTGTCTTCAGGCAATTCATACCAGGACCAATACTCTTCTTCAGGAATCACATCAATTTTTGTGATCATGTATGCATGCCTTAAACCACAATATTCTGCGCAAAGAACATCATAGGAACCCATTTTCTGGGCAACAAACCACATGGTGTTCGTACGGCCGGGAACCACGTCCTTCTTGATCCTGAATGCCGGGATGTAAAGATTATGCAGTACATCCTGGGAAATAAGGTCAAGCTTAACCGGCAAATTGTAAGGCACCTTAAGCCGGTCACTCTTCCTGCCGTTGTCGTACTCGAAGGTCCAACTCCACATCCTGCCGATGGCCTTGATCTCAATGGCATCATTGGGGACCTTTTCCATGGGAACATATCCGATGTAACCTACCCAGAACATGATCAAAACCAGAATAACCGGAATTACAGTCCATATGATTTCAAGCGTAACACTGCCTTCAATGTTTGCTGCCACAGGATGTCGTTTCTTGTTGTAGCGGATCACAAAATATATCATGGTGATGGTTACAAGCAGCAATAAAACAACGGAAATCCCGAAGATCACATAGAAAGCATAGTCAACACCCTGAGAAAAATTCGATGCTCCTGGATTCATATTTCTTCCTCCTATCTAAATGAATAATCAAAAAACAAAAATGCCAGAAAGGCGATAAAAACAAAGGCCATAATGCCCACCATAACCCTGAACCAGGGTTTTTCAAACTTCAGGTGCATAAAAAAGTAGCCCACCAGGAATGTCTTTGCGCTGGCAACCAGCAAGGCTACCACCACCGTGAGATCATGAAAATCGAACTGGGCGATCTCAATGGTTACAAACGTCAGGATAAGCAGGTCTATCCAGACGAGGATATTGTTTTTATAACCGAATACGTGGTTTGTGTGTTCAGCCATTTCTTAATCATTTTATCAGATACAACAAAGGAAACAGGAAAATCCAGATGACATCCACAAGGTGCCAGTAAAGGCCTCCGTTCTCCAGGAGGGTGTAACTGTCTTTATTGATGATCCCCTTGTGGACGTAATATGCCATAAACGACAGGATGATCAACCCGACAATAATATGCAGTCCGTGCAATCCCGTCATGAAATAATACAGGTAAAAAAACTGCGCCTCGCCGTGGGGAAGCTCAAAGAAATGCTCCGTTCCCGGGAAAAGGCCATGCTCGATCTTTGCACTGTATTCAAAATATTTATTTACCAGGAAAGCGATGGCGAAAAGCAAGGTAAGTCCAAGCAGCCAAAGGCTTCTTTTCTTTTCCCCTTTTTGAATGGCTGTGATAGACATAGCCACCGTCAAGCTGCTCGTAAGAAGGATTACCGTATTGGCTGCCCCGAAAAAAAGGTTCAATTCGGCTGAAGCATTATGAAATGATTCAGAATTCATAA
>JAGYLD010000164.1 GCA_018401355.1 Bacteroidales bacterium | reverse complement strand
ATTTGTTTATCATAAGATTAATTTTTACTTTTGCAGGCCGAAAATTAAGGAGGCGAAAAGTGGATTACCTGAATGAATTTGTAATCCCATACTTTGGATTAAAGCCTGGAATACATCATTATGAATTTGATGTTGAAGATAAGTTCTTTGCAGCATTTGATTATTCAGAAATAAAAAAGGGTCAGCTAAAACTGAAGCTTGAACTTGAAAAACAGGAAAGGATGTTTATCCTGAGGTTTTTCATCAGCGGCACAGTCAATGTAATGTGCGATCGTTGTTCAGGATGGTTCGACCAGCCTGTGGAAGGCACCGAGAGGTTGATTGTTAAGCTCGGAGAGAACCATGTTGAAGAATCTCATGAAATCCTGATCATCCCTGAACAGGAACACAGCTTTGATATCAGCCCATATTTATATGAATATATCGTATTGATGCTTCCGGCAAAAATGATCCATCCGGATGATGAACATGGCCAGAGCACCTGTGATCCGGATGTTTTAAGAATCCTGGATGAACACAGTTATGAAAATCAACCGGATTCAAGGTGGGATGAACTTAAGAAGCTCAAAGAAAAGAATAAGAACAGTATAAACAATAAATAAAATGGCACATCCTAAGAGAAAGACTTCTAAAACAAGAAGGGATAAAAGAAGGACCCATTATAAAGCCACAGAACCAACGCTTGCTACTTGTCCTACTACCGGTACAGTCCATCTTTACCACAGGGCCTACTACGTAGATGGTGACCTCTACTACAAAGGCAAGCTTGTAATGGCCAGGGAAGAATAATCCGAGAGTCCTTATTATTCATTGAAAACACCAATCATGCAGCGGATCAAAGCAAACATCACCGGCGTTCACGGCTGGGTGCCCGATTTTGTATTGACAAATGAAGAACTTGAAAAAATGGTTGATACCACCAATGAGTGGATCATGACCAGGACCGGGATCAAGGAAAGGAGGATCCTGCGTGAACCGGGTAAGGGAACATCGGATATTGGAGCTGAAGTAGTCAAAGGCCTCCTGGAAAAAACCAATACTGATCCTAAAGATGTCGAACTTCTGATATGTGCTACAGTGACCCCGGATTACGCTTTTCCTGCAACCGCCAACATCATAAGCGATAAAACCGGGCTCTCTAATGCATGGTCATATGACATTAATGCAGCCTGCTCAGGATTTATTTATGCGCTTGATACTGCTTCCAAATTTATTGAAACCGGACAATACAAAAAAGTCATCGTCGTGGGCGCCGAAAAGATGTCCATGATGGTTGATTATACAGACAGGGCAACCTGTGTGATTTTTGGCGATGGTGGCGGAGCCGTTATGCTGGAACCCACCACAGATGAATATGGTATAAGGGATTCTATTTTGAGAACAGATGGCTCAGGAAGAATACACCTCTACCAAAAAGGAGGGGGTTCGGTCAAGCCGGCTTCATTCAGGACTGTTGCGGCCGGTGAACACTTTGTATACCAGGAAGGCCAGCAGGTTTTCAAATTTGCTGTTACAAACATGGCCGACGTTTCCGTTGAGATCATGAAAAGAAATAATATGGAATCCGATGATGTAAACTGGCTTGTTCCCCACCAGGCTAATATGCGTATCATAGAAGCAACGGCCAAACGCATGGGCATCAGAAAAGATCAGGTCATGATCAACATTCAACGGTATGGAAATACTACTTCCGGAACCATCCCTTTGTGCCTGTGGGAATGGGAAGACCAACTTAAAAAAGGGGATAATATCATACTCTCTGCTTTTGGGGGCGGCTTCACCTGGGGATCCATTTACGTAAAATGGTCATACGACGGCCAATAGAATTTTCCCTGCAATTTTTCGTTTAACTTTGTAACCCCGGCACTTTTCTGTCGTCTTATAATCAGATGAAACAACAGAGCGATGCATATTTTATCTCCAGGGTGCTTAAAGGCAATGTCAATGCTTTTGAGGTACTGGTTGACAGACATAAAACCATGGTCTTCAATATTGCATTCAAAATAATCGAAAACAGGGAAGATGCTGAAGAAATCGCCCAGGATGCCTTTCTAAAAGCTTTTCAAAATCTTGAAACATTCAGAAAGGAATCCAGGTTTTCAACATGGATCTACAGAATAGCTTATAATACTGCCATCTCTAAATCAAGAACAAAAAGCTTATTGACAAATGAACTCAATGAACAACATCTGGATCATTACATGTTCCCTGAAATAAAAAACCTGATGGATGAAGTTGATGAAAAGGAAAGGATACGGATACTGAACCGCTCCCTGTCGAGATTACCTGGTGAAGAGCAGGTCTTGATCACGTTGTTCTATTATAAAGGGAAATCCATTGAAGAAATTGGAGAGATCATGGATTTATCACAGGGGAATGTGAAAGTACGATTGCACAGGATAAGAAAGAAGATGTTCAGCGAAATGCACCGCATGTTTAATTTACAGGAATCATTATAAAACAGACAATACCATGAAGGATCACAATAAAACACAGGAAGAATTTTTTACTCACCTCATGAAAAAAACAAAACTTGAGGAACCAAACCTTCATTTTACCAGTAAGGTGATGGAAAAAATTCATGCAGTACAAACTACTGAAAAGCATACCATCTTTGTATATAATAAATGGTCCTGGATATTACTTTCTATAGCTGCCGTCATGATCATTTTTGTAGTCATCTTTGGTGATTTCTCATTTGTAGGAAACATGTTTAACAACATTGGTACAGAAAATCTCGCTCTTGTCAGCATCTTAAGTAACATCATCAACTCTGTAGGTGCAGTTTTTGAATCACTGCAAATGTCCACCCTGTCAGGCCTTATTATCTTGTCTGCCATATTCCTGTTCGTCCTCGACCGGCTCATCAGAAAATTCAAGCCTACACATTTTATGATGATATAGTTATCTTTATGCCAAAAAGCATATGTTGAGTAGAAATTTCCTTTCTTTCCTGGAAGAGAAGTTAAGCCATCACAACCATTCACAAATCAGGATCAAATCCACCAGCCCGGTCTCCGGTGGAAGCATCAATGATGCCTATCGTCTGGATGGTGGAGATGTTCAATTTTTTGTTAAAGTTAACAGCGCCAGCAGATACCCGGGAATGTTTGAAGCTGAGGCAAAAGGCTTATCGCTTTTGAAATCAGCCGGAGAGATTGAAGTACCTGAAGTGATCGAATATGGTGAAAAAGATGGGTTGAGTTTTCTCCTCCTTAATCATATCCATTCCGCACATAAAAAGAGCAATTTCTGGCAGGAATTTGCTGAAAAACTGGCGGCTTTGCATCGCCACAGCCATGAAGATTTTGGCCTGGACCATGACAACTACATTGGCTCCCTCCGGCAATACAACAACCGACACTCTTCCTGGATCGAATTCTTTATCCAAGAAAGGCTGAACGTTCAAATCGAAATGGCGGGTAATTCAGGACTTATGAGCAAAAGTGATGTTGATTCCTTTGAAATGCTCTTCAACAGATTGCCATCCATCTTCCCGGTCGAGCCTCCGTCGCTCATCCATGGTGACCTGTGGGGGGGCAATTATATGTCAGGAGCGGAAGGTCAGCCGGTTATCATCGATCCTGCCGTATATTATGGAAACCGGGAAATGGACCTGGGCATGTCAAAACTCTTTGGAGGATTTGACCAGGAGTTTTATCAGGCATATCAGTCCACCTTCCCTATGGCCCCGGGATGGCAGGAAAGATTGGAAATATG
>JAGYLD010000163.1 GCA_018401355.1 Bacteroidales bacterium | reverse complement strand
ATTCGAACTTATCCAGGTTCTTTGATCCTGTTGAATCCAGAACGTAAAGATCCCAGGTACTGGAATAACTGATATCGAAACCCTGGAAAAGCCTGGTGCGGCCGCTCATCCTGATCTTATCCCAGCGCAATGAATCCTTTGCAAGGTCATAAGAGGTTGAAATAGTAAAATTATCGATGAGGGGAATCTTTTTTGTTCCTGTCACAGTATCCTTCCTGGACCTTACCTTCATCTCCAAATTATTGGAAAGGTTAAAGTTGATACGGCCAGATTTTCGACGGGGTGGTGATCCATAAATGCTTCCCTCAAAAGTGGAATAAACAACTTCTTCATTTTGATTGGGATTATAATATGATTTGTAATATCCCCAGCTTTCAGCCTCAAAGGATGGTGTGTAGGAAAAACCAACAGTTGGGGTGATCACATGGCGTATGGCGTTGACAGGCGACCAGGAGCCAAACTGGAACATACCGTAAACTTTGGTTGTGACAGAAGATGAAAAACTCCCGTCAATGGCATTACGAAATCCCGGGATGGTATCTGTTTTAACATAACCAACGGTAGTATCATTTCCGGAGATCAGGGTATCGTTTACCCAATTCTTTTCAACCGACTGAAAATACATCCTGTCGGTAAGGTTGACAGAGTTGGTCCAGGTAAAATGCTTCAGGATTTTTATCGGTGAGCTGATTGAAGCTCTGTGGTTTATACCATTTTTCATCTCCTTAAAAACATCCTGGGTAAACAAAATGGAATCAGCCGTTGTTACGGTATTTTTTGCATTCATGTTATAGTTAACACCGATGTTTTCGTACCAATTTAACCTGCCTACTCTATTTTTCCTGCGTAACGGATAAAACTGGTTCACAGAAAAGTTAACTTCCGGAAGGTTAAGGGTAACTTTTTTGTCTATGGTGCTTTGGGTGTGACTACCATTTAATGTCAGGAAGTATTTTCCTGCGAAACTGGTCTGATATGAAATACTGGATTGAAAGGTATTGGAAAGGTAATCCTGTGTAGTTGTTGGATTATAAAAATTTGATTTCCGGCTTCGGATGTTTACATCTGCCGAGAAACGGCTGTTGGGTCTGGCCTTGGGATCCTGGCGGTGCAGCCACCGGATGGTGTAATCCCGGTCTTTCCTGTAATCTGCTGCTCCTTCTTCTCCAGTGATGTTGATCGCATAAATAAAATCAAAATCCCCTGTAAACTTATATCTTTTCTTATACCGAAAGGATGGTTTCACCGCCCAGCTACCCCGGGTATAAATGTCCCCAACCAGCGTCAGATCCATATAATCGTTGATGGCCCAGTAATAACCCCCGTTCTCAAAATAAAAGCCACGGCTCGCCGATTCTCCCCAGGTAGGGATCACGATTCCGGAACGTTGTCCTGCCCTGTTTGGAAAAATTCCAAACGGTATGAACAAGGGAGTCGGAACCCCTTCAATAACAAGATATGTAGGACCAGTTACAATCCTTTTTCCCGGAATGACTTTGGATTTAAAATAACGGAATTCGAAGTCTTTGTTTTCACAGGGTGGACAGGTTGTATAAGATCCACGCAGGATATTGACATCGTTGTCGGGCATTTTCTTGATGGTGATTCCGTGTATGAGCCCTTCTCCATCCTGGGTATATACATCTTTGATCAAGCCCTTTTTGGTGTCGAAGTTGTATTTCATGGTCCTGGCCTGAAACTCCTGACCTCCCTCAGCAAAAACGGGCATGCCCCTTTCCTTGCCTGTCGAGTCGGGTAGTCCCGAGGAGTTCACCAGGTTTGTCCTGAAATTGATATCAATATAATTGGCCTTCAAACTAATGTCCTCGTAGTAAATCTCAGCATTGTTATAGAGATATACTTTTTGATTCTTTATGTCGAATCGTAATGAATCATCTGCCTTATAATCAACTGTGGCTTCCAACACCGGCTTCTTCGCTTCAACCTGGATGGTGGTATCATTGGTAAGGGAATCTGGTGAACTTGCGAGAGTATCAGCAGGAGGGAGATCACCCTGAGAGGAAATTATTGAATCAGAGACAAGTATAACTGCCGTATCAGCCTGGGCAATTGCAAGACTTTGTATGAAAAAAAGCAAAGCCGTGCCCAGACAATATTTCAACGGGTTCTTTGTTAATAACTTGATCAACAACTTAAATAATTGCAGCTTTTAAGTGCTAATTTTGTAAATAATCACGATGTTCAGACAGTCTAACATGCATACAATGAGCATCATAAGTCATTTGAAATCAAAAACTCAAAGCTAATAAAATAATTCTAAGGTGAAACGTATCATAATTCTTTTTGGTATTTTTTACCTGATGCTGTTCTCAGGAAACCCTGGATTTTCCCAACATAAAGTTCGGAAAGTAGTGATTGATGCAGGCCATGGAGGCAGGGACCCGGGTGCGGTGGGAAAGCATCATTATGAAAAAGATCTTGCCCTGACCATTGCTTTACGTACGGGAAAATACATTGAAAAATACCTTCCTGATGTACAAGTGATCTACACCAGAAAAGATGACCGTTTTATAGAATTACACCGAAGGGCCCAGATTGCCAACGAAAGCAAAGCCGATCTTTTTATTTCCATTCATTGCAATGCCAATAATTCTTCCAGGATATACGGCACAGAAACGTATGTGATGGGTTTGCATAAAACACAGGCCAACCTGGAAGTTGCGAAGCTTGAAAATGCAGCTATCCTGAAAGAAGAAGATTATGCTGACATGTATGAGGGTTTTAATCCCAACAATGATGAGGATTATATTACGCTGAGTATTTTCCAGAATGCCTTCCTGGATCAAAGCATTGAACTGGCATCAAAAGTAGAAGAGCAATTTTCAAAACGGGCAGGGCGCAAGAGCCGTGGAGTGTTGCAGGCAGGGTTCTGGGTGCTTTATAAAACTGCAATGCCTGGCATCCTGGTAGAAACAGGATATCTCTCTAATCCGACTGAAGAAAAGTACCTCGCTTCGGAGCAGGGGCAGGTCTACCTTGCCTCCGCCATTTACAGGGCCATCAAGGAATACAAGCTGGCCATAGAAGCGGACAATGGTGCGTTAGAACCGAAGGAGAACATCTCTGACATGACGGAAGAAGAAATTCCAGAAAGAAAAGATGTGATCCTCTTCAAAGTACAGATATCTTCCTCTGATAAAAAAATGGCCCCCGGTACATTCCAGGATGTAGGAAAGACTGAATTCTACAAGCAAAAAAACATCTATAAATATACTGTTGGAAGCACCACCGACATCAATGAAGCCATCAGGTTGCAAAACAAAGTAAGAAAGAATAAAAAATACAAAGATGCATTTGTGGTGGCTTTTCTTAATGGAGAAAGGATTTCGGTGAATGAGGCCAGGAGGATGATGGGGTTGTAGAATTCTTTATACCCAGCCCCTAACCCCCTCCCTACAATTAAAGAGGGGGAATTGAGTCTGAATCTGCAGTGATTAAAATCAAACTTTTTACCTGTTTGAAACATAATATATCTCATTCTTAAACAGATATTTACAAAGTGTACTCCTCCTCTTCACAAGCATGGGGGTGGGTATGCTTTCAGTACTTTTTTCCTGCAAAGCCAACAATAATTCCTTATATTTGTAATACAAAATTCAAGTCGTTTTGAAAATATCGAAGGAATTCAAAGTAGGGATAGTATTTATCATTGCTATTGCAGTGCTGATCTGGGGGTTTAATTACCTGAAAGGAATCAACCTTTTCTCAAAGCAAAAAACAT
>JAGYLD010000162.1 GCA_018401355.1 Bacteroidales bacterium | reverse complement strand
GAGCTCTTTCCGGGTATTTCCATAAGCCAACCTCTGGGATTTTTCTTTTTGACATTAGTAGTGGTATTTGTTGTGATATTCGTTTTTTATAAACTATATAAGTCTCCGTTTGGGATGATCACCCGGGCTTTGAGAGAAGGGGAGTATGCATTGTTGGCTTCAGGAAGAAATACAAACAGGATTAGATTGCTTCTTTTTGTAATTTCTGCTGCTTTTATTGGCTGCGGTGCATATCTGCATGCTACATTCATGTCCTATATCCACCCGGGAAGTTTTAACCTGGAAGCTTCCATTTTTATTCTCATCGCAGTGTTTATTGGCGGAAGTGAAAAAATATGGGGTGCCCTGGCCGGGGCAGCATTCGTGGTCTTATTGCCGGAATTGCTGCGGTTTGTCGAGGTGCCGGATCATATTGCTGCCCATATCAATCAGATGATATATGGACTGGCATTGATTGGATTGATATTCATCAGATTTTCAGGATCTTCAAACAAAGAGGAAAAGGCCCATGCCTGATGTCATCCTGAAAATAGAAGGTCTGGATAAAAGCTTTGCCCTGAGCAGGAATAGCCGGTTGGGAATTGCAGAAAGAAACCTGGTTGTTAACGATCTGAATATGACAATAGAAAAGGGATGCATAACTGGTTTGATCGGTGGCAATGGCGCTGGAAAAACCACAGTTTTTAATTTGATCAATGGGTTTTTGAAGGCAGACAAAGGAAATATCTTTTTTAATAGAAATGGGGAAATAATATCCTGCCACTCCATGAAGCCTCATAAAATAGCAAGGCTGGGCATCGGTAGAATGTTTCAGGGTGCACAGCTGTTTGAAGATCTTACGGTAAAGGAAAACCTGATCCTGTCTTTTGTGGATCCTGTTACAGAGGTTCCGTTTTATAACATATTCAGGAGCAGGAGATACAGGAAGCTGATGCATGATGCGGATTCATACATCCTGGAAAAGGTCTGTGGATCGGGGGAGTATGCCGCTTTGAATAATTTGATGGATGTAAAGGCCGGCAGCTTATCTTTTGCACAGCAACGGATGGTTGCTTTTGTTTCTTTGCTTTGGGGCAAGAAAGATCTTCTTATCCTGGATGAGCCCACATCGGGTGTTCATGAGACGGAATGGCCATGGATGGGGGAGAAGCTCAAAGAATATTGCCACAATGGTGGGGCGGTATTGCTTATTGAGCATAATATTGAATTTATCAGCAATTATATTGAGCAATGTTATTATTTGTCTTCAGGCAAAATAATGTTTGAAGGACTGACACAAAATGTTTTGAGCCAACCTGATGTTAAAAAAGATTACCTGGCCTGATGCTGAAAGTCGAAAACATACACGGTGCTTATCGTAAGGATTATCCCATCATCAAGGGTGTGGATATTTTATTATCACCTGGCGAAACCCTTGGCATAACCGGAAGAAACGGCGCAGGAAAAACTACGCTTATCAGGGCTGTTGTGAATGATCTTCCATATCGTTCAGGAAGGGTATTTATAGATGGCAGACAAATCAATAATTTGTCACCATGTCTGCTCAAGAAGTTCGGGATTGGTGTGTTTCTTCAGGGTGGACAAATCTTTCCGCACCTGACCATCCTGGAAAACCTCAGGATGGCATTGCATGATTTGCCCAAAAATGCGGCGCTCAGGAAGGCTGCCAAAATGGGAAAAGACCTTACCTTTTTCAGGGATTCGAAGTATAACAACATCAGGGCAGGAAACCTGAGTGGCGGGGAAAGAAATTTGCTTGCATTGTTGATGGTGCTCATTTCTGAGCCAAGGATGCTCATCCTGGATGAACCTTTTGCCGGTATTTCACCTGCTAACATATCACTCATTAGCAATTTTCTTCAGGAATACCTGGACTCACACCATGCTTCCATGATCCTGGTGGAGCAGAATCAAGAACAGCTCAAAAGACTTTGCCGGACAAACCAGGTTCTTATCCATGGCAGATTTCATCCTGCAAATTTTTAAACATTTTTTATCAATTTTGTCAATTTTTGTATATTGCAAACAAAATATACATTATGGAAATTTGTCCCCGCTGTGATTCAAAAAATTATGTGAAAGCAGGATTTGTTGCAAAAAGGCAACGTTATAGATGCAAATCATGCAATTATAATTTCACTGTTGAAGAACGGGGTGTATCTGTCGGGAAAAAGCGCCTGGCTATGCACTTATATCTTGAAGGTTTGAGTATCAGGCGGATAGCCAGGGTGTTGGAAGTATCCGACACGGCAGTGCGAAAATGGCTGTTACCTTGGCGGGATGATCTTAATTTTTTCAGGAATAAAAACGCAAATATCAAGCCAATGCATAAAGTGGAACATTTCCTCAGATCCAGGGATGTTTTTTCCCGGTTTGGATGGCTGATGCTGGGAATAGAAGAAAATCAGGGGATTTGTCTGTTTGGAAGTCACGATACTGGCAATTGTGAAATATTGAATGATTAAATGATTGATGTATATTAAGTTTGCTTTTTTCTGATATGTTTTTTTTATTCTTGCACTTCAAGTAATCATGCTTTTCGATATGAAGTGTACAATTGTCCCCAAAATCCTTTCATTTATACTCTTTTTTATTTTGTTTTCTTGTGTTAATGATCGTACGGAAAACGACAATCAGAAGCAATGCAAAGTTGGCATAAACCTTACCCTGACAGGCAATGCTGCCAACTGGGGTTCAGAGGTAAAAGAAGGGCTTATGACCGGATTCAGGTTTTTCAATGACACCTGCACCACTCGTGAAATTATTGTTGTTGTTGAGGACAACCAGTTGGATCCGAATAAGGCAGTTAGCATCACACGGAAATTGATGGATGTTGATAAGGTTGACCTTGTGATTTCTGGTTATACTCCCATTGTGAAAGCGACTTCAGGGATTGTAAATGGCCGGGGCATTCCTTTTCTGGCTACATTAATTAGTGCAGCAGATGTTACAAACGGCTTTCCATTTGTCTTCAGGGATTTTGTAAAAGAACCGGTTTATATGCCTTTACTTGCAAATGTTGCATGGAAAGAAGGCTACAAAAAGGGAAGCTGCCTTGTGATAAACGATGATTTTGGACTGGATGTACGCAGTTATTTTACTGATGCGTTTGAGACCCTTGGAGGTGAAATGGATGAAGGAGAGGTGTTTGAAGCTTCTGAAATGAACCTCAGGAATAAGATCATTTCTGTGACATCTTCAGAGCCTGATTTTATCGTAATGGCAGGCAGGGGTGCTGCAATGATTAATGGTGTCCGTCAGATCCGTGATGATTATCCGAATATCCCCCTTTTCCTTCCGGTTTCTATCGATGATGAAAAAATCTGGAAGGCACTCGGATCTGCCGGTAACGGAATCGTTTTTGCCAGGATAAACATTGAAATCTCAAATCCGGGATATATCCGTGCAAATGAATATTTCAATGCCTCAAAAGGTCGTCCCATGAACTGGATGAATGTATACGGATACAGCATTGCGAATTATTTGTGTGAAGGCTTTTATCTTCACGGATGTTCAGCAGATTCTATGAAAAACTACCTGGAAAATCTTTCATTGAATTCTGTCAGAGGCAAACTGATGATGGATGAAAAAAGGGAAGTGAAAACTTCACTGAACATCTTCAGACGAGAACATGGAGTTTTTGAGAAGATCTGTCAATAATATCTTAAACCAATAAACCTAGATTATGAAAAGATTTACGATCAGTTTTGTTTTATGTTTTATGCTTTTGATTCCGCTGTTTCTTACTGCCCAGACCGGCACAGTGGAAGGATATGTTTACG
>JAGYLD010000161.1 GCA_018401355.1 Bacteroidales bacterium | reverse complement strand
CATCCAGGCATTGATGAACGACTTCTATGAACTTACTGGATTCGGCATTGCCATTGTAGATGTTTCAGGAAAAGTAATTGTTGCCACGGGATGGCAGAATATATGCACACAGTTTCACCGGGTACATCCCGAAACCAAACGTAATTGTATCGAAAGCGATGTTTACCTTTCATCCGGCATAGAGGTTGGAGGATATAAGCTATACAAGTGTAAGAACAATTTATGGGATATGGCCACTCCTATCATGGTTGGCAAGCATCATGCAGGCAATCTTTTCCTGGGTCAGTTCTTTTTCGATGATGAAGAAGTGGATCGTGAATTTTTCCGCAAGCAAGCACAAAAGTATGGATTTGACGAAGATGCTTATCTGGATGCACTCGACCGTGTTCCACGCTGGTCACGAAATAGGGTTGATACGGTTTTCAAATTTTATACTCAATTTGCCACTATGATATCCCAGCTAAGTCACAGCAACCTGAAACTGGCCCAGTCTCTGGCTGAGAAGGACCGATTGTTGACAGCACACAAGGAAAGCGAAGCACGTTTTGCCGCTTTTATGGATAATATGCCTATTACAACCTTTATAAAAAGCCAGGAACATAAACTTTTGTATGTAAATAATGAAATGATAAAGATATACTCTGCTTCTGAATGGAAAGGAAAGACACCCTATAATATTTTACCGAAGCAAATAGCCCAAAAGCTTATAGCAGATGACAATAAATCCTTTGAACAGGGATATGGTGTAAATGAATATGTTGTTCCTGATAAAGAAGGAAATGAAAGAATCTGGGAGACTCATGTTTTCCGTATTGACCGTGAGAAACTGGACCCACTTATAGGCGGTTTTTCATTGGATATTACCGAAAGAAAAAAGATGCTGGAAGAACTGCTGTCAGCAAAAGATAAAGCCGAGGAGAGCGATAAACTGAAAACGGCATTTATCAACAACATTTCCCATGAAATCAGAACCCCGCTCAATGTTATCCTGGGATTTGGGGAAATACTGGCCGGATCGGGGTTTTCTACTGAACAACGGATAGCAATGTTAAACCGGGTGCAGCAATCGAGTCACCGGCTGATGAACACGATTTCCGATTATATGGATATGGCCATGATCGTTTCAGGCACCATGGTTGCGAATATTAAAGAATTTGCCCTGCGTCCAGTATTTGAAGAAATTACCGGGGAAGCAAAACAATTATGCAATGAGAAGAACCTTAACTTCAAAACAGAAATTCCCTCCGGAAATGAAGACGCGATCATACATTCCGAACCTGAGTTTGTAAGAAAAATCCTGGGGAAATTACTTGATAACGCCCTGAAGTTTACCCCGGAAGGCAGTGTTACATGCGGATACAATATCAAAGAAAAGCACATTGAGTTTTTTGTCAGGGATACCGGTTATGGGATAAGCAGCGATAAGCTGGAAATGATTTTTGATATGTTCGGCCAGGAAGATACTTCCATGATCAGGGGTTATGAAGGAAGCGGTCTGGGGTTGACCATTTCCAGGGGATTGGTTATGCTGCTTGGTGGTGAAATAAACGTTGTTTCAGAAAAGGACAAAGGGTCGGTATTTACTTTCACTATCCCTACCGGTGAACTGCCAAAATCAGTATCTGCCGGAACACCCCAAAAAACTAAAAAAGCAAGCAAAAAAAAGCCGCTTATATTAATCGCCGAGGACGAAGAGTCAAATTATAAATATTTGACAACCGTTTTACAGTTAAAGGGATATGAATATATCCTTGCCGTTAACGGGCTTGAAGCCGTTGAATGTTGCAGGCAAAATCCTGAGATAAGTATCGTCCTGATGGACATAAAGATGCCTGAAATGGATGGTGTTGAAGCCACCAGGAAAATCCGTGAATTCAGGCCCGAAATGCCCATCATTGCCACTACAGCCTATGCGCAAACAGGTGATAAACAACGTTTTCTTGCCGCCGGTTGCAATGAATATCTTGCAAAACCTATTAAATCAGGAGATCTGATGACGCTAATCAGGAAGTATGCTGAATAGGGTTTTGCCTGTTCTATTTCTAAATTTCATGAATGATCATATTGTGGAGTCCTGAGGTTAAAGAAAAAAAATGCGTTATCATAAATGAAGTCCTATAAGATGACCATGCCAGTGAAAATGCAAGGCAATCAGAGGACAGGTGGCTTTTTGGAAAGGAGTTCAGGTAAAAGATTAACTTTATAATTACTTTTCCAAAAGATTAATCTTATGGTGAAACAAATAAAAGAAATTGAAACAAAAGAACTTTTTCAATTATTGAATGAAAAGGATGTGCATATAGTAGATGTGCGTTCCGTTGAAGCATATAACGGTTGGGCTTTACAGGATGAGACCCGCGGAGGACACATCAAAAATGCAAGAAGCCTTCCTCACAAGTGGCTGCAATACATCGACTGGATTGAGGTGGTCAGGCAAAAGAAGATCATGCCTGAAAACCGGATCATAATATATGCTTATAAAAAGCGAGAGGCTACGGCTGTAGCTAAAAGATTTTTATCCTCTGGTTACGACCATGTTTATATTTATGATGGTTTTATCAGCAAATGGTCCAACAATTCAGCATTACCAATGCAAAGCCTAAACAGGTATGAGAATCTTGTCTCTGCCAATTGGGTAAAAGACTTGATTGAGGGCGGGAGACCGGTACAATACGACAACGATAAGTTTATTGTTGTCCATGCCCATTACCGCAACCGCGATGCATACCTGAGTGGGCACATCCCCGGAGCAATCGACATGGATACTCTGGCACTTGAGGCGCCCGAAACATGGAACCGCCGAAGTCCGAAGGAACTGAAAAAGGCCCTTGAAGACCATGGGATTACCGCGGAAACAACAGTTGTTTTGTATGGGAAATTCATGTTTCCCGACAATGCCGACGATTTCCCGGGCAGCGCTGCCGGTGATATTGGTGCCATCCGCAATGCTTTTATCATGATGTATGCCGGGGTGAAAGATGTAAGAATTTTAAATGGCGGATTTCAGTCGTGGCAGGATGCAGGGTTTGAAATTTCAACAGAAGACGTTCCCAAAAAACCGGTGAACGATTTTGGTGCCAATATTCCTGGTCATCCTGAATTGGCTGTAGATACTCAGGAAGCAAAAACAATGCTGGCCGCAAAAGATGCTGAACTGGTATGCGTGCGCAGCTATCCCGAATACATTGGCGAAGTAAGCGGCTACAACTACATCGAAGCAAAAGGCCGTATCCCTGGTGCTTTATTTGCCGATTGCGGCAGCGATGCCTACCACATGGAGAATTACCGGAACTTCGATCATACTACTCGCGAGTTTCACGAAACTGAAGAAATCTGGAAAAACCACGGAATTACGCCCGACAAACACCTGGCCTTTTATTGTGGTACAGGATGGAGAGGCAGCGAAGCCTGGTTCAATGCATGGCTCATGGGCTGGCCAAGGGTTTCGGTGTATGACGGCGGCTGGTTCGAATGGAGCAATGATCCTTCGAATCCCTTTGAAACCGGTATGCCTGATGGAAACAAAGACGCAAAGAAAAACAGTTAAACGTATGGGACCAGAAGTGCAGCTATCAGCATTTGAATCGGATACCTTAAACGGGCTTTCAGCAAAGTCAAAATTTCTGTCGTCTAAATATTTTTACGATGAACAAGGCAGTAAGATTTTTGAAGAGATCATGCGCATGCCCGAGTATTATCTCACCGACTGTGAAATGGAAATTTTCCAAACCCATAAACAGCATATTACACGGGCTTTTGGAAATCCCGAAAAAGAATTCGAACTGATT
>JAGYLD010000160.1 GCA_018401355.1 Bacteroidales bacterium | reverse complement strand
TAGGTTTTCATTCATCCAGCATTGCCCTGCTATCATTACGGTACCATATTCACTGCCATCCCTTGTGTCGATGATATTTTCACCACATAGCCAGTTATCAGAACCTGTTGTAAAAGTCCAAACAGGACCATTGGTTGAGTTTCCATGTTGATCATGTGCAACTACTCTCCAAGTATAAGTCGTGTTGTTTTCAAGGATTCCCGGGTCATAAGTTTTGACAAAGACATTTTCAGCAATTAATTGCATATTTCCAACCTTCCCAAAATAGATCGAAAAATGGACACTATCATATGGTGAATATAAACAATTCCATTGCAAATCTGTGTTGAGGATTTTGTTTTGAGAATTATCAAATGGCTGCGGATCAAATGGCTCATCAGGAGGGGTAATTTCGCCCTCTCCCCTTAAACACCTCACACTATATCCACGACTCTTTACAAATACCCAGGCTCCTGCATTTGCATTTTCATATTTCATTTTATAAAAAATCGCCCATCCGGTATTGTGAATTCCTGTAGTCCAGAAATCTGCATCTGTGCCTTGATCAGAAAACCCTCCATATGAACCATTTGCAGTTCCTCCTGGGTAGGCAGTAAATCCACTACCATTGTCAGCACCAACATTTGGCGCATCCCATCTTGGGTGAGCATCCGGTTCAGTTCTTGTCCCTTTCATTTTACCACCGGCTATTTCACCACCACCTAAATGATCTTTCAATTTTGTATATTCACCAACTTGTGGTAGATACCAACCATCAGGACAAGCTGTCAATGCAGCGGGCCAATTATAAAGAACCCCATAATTTTGGTAATTATCCGTTGATTTTGCCTCGTTAACAACTTGACCTTCATAATCATATACATAATAGAATGGTTCTACAAGGGAACCATTTGTGGTAAGATCAACTTCCGGCAGGTAAGCCAGGTTTTCCTGCATCCAGCATTGGTTATGGATGAATACAGTCTGGTATTCGTTGCCATCCCTTGGATCAACATATACATCTCCACACAGCCAATCTTCACTCTCGGTGGTGAAATTCCATACCGGTCCAATGGTAACATTGCCATCACCATCTTTTGCATCAATCTTCCAATAATAGGTTGTGTTGGGCTCGAGAATGCCAGGATCGCACCAGGTGGTATCGGAATTTGCCTGATAAACAGGAGGATCGCTACTGGTACCAAAATACACATCATAATAAATGGTGTCACTTTCAGAATCGAAACACGCATCCCAATAAAGTTGAATGTTCAGGATTTGACTGTTTGCATTGTTTTCAGGTAGCGGATTGGAGGGTATGGAAGGCGGTTGGTTGATTGCCTCTCCTTTTAAACAGCGAACGCTATATCCAAAATCCAGTGCCCACCAATAGTAGGGGCCACCAATGCCGATATCATGGAAAAATGACGTTGTCCACGCAAGGCTTGAAGTACTTTTAGAAGATGACCAAAAAGATGCTCTTGCGCCCAGATCATTGAAATTACCATTATGTCCACGTGAGCCACCGGGAAATGCAGTAAATCCACTGCTATTTGTAGCACCGGTATTTGGGCTATTCCAACGTGGGTGGGCATCCGGCTCGGTTCTGGTGCTTTTTGCTTTTGCACCGATATCCCTTGCGCCATCTAAATAATTTAAGTAAACTATCCAATCTTCATATGATGGTAAGTACCAGCCTTCAGGGCATACAAGATTGGCAGCAGGCCAGTTATACAACACACCATAATTTTGGTAATTATTTGTGTTCTTTGCCTCTGTTACGGATGATCCTTCATATCCATAAACATAATATTTGGGATCAGTCTGAGATTCCTCGGATGAGGGACTAACCTCAGGTAAGTATGAAAAGTTTTGCTGCATCCAGCATTGGTTGCCAATAAATAATGTTTGATATTCCTTTCCATCTCTGGAGTCCGTATAAATATCACCACAATGCAAGGCTGCATCACCTGTTGAAAAGTTCCAAACCGACCCTTCCGTTTCATGGCCAAAAACATCCTTTGCAATTATTTTCCAGTAGTAGGTAGTATTCACTTCAAGAATACCCGGATCAAACTGCGATGCAATTAAATTCTGTTGAACAAGTGGGGGTGCAGGGTTAGCACCAAAGTAAAGATCATAGTATATTGAATCCAACTCCGGATCAGCACAATTCCATTCCAATTTAACATTCAATAAACAATTATTGCTACTGTCATAAGGAACTGGTGAACCCGGAATGTATGGAGCTAAGTTAGACAAAAAATCAATATCCCTGATACATCTTATAGATCGACCATAAACTCTAATACCGCTTGCCAAAAAGGCTCCGGGAAAGTTATAGGATAAACCAAATCGCCATGAGTTATCAATGTCAATTGAAGAAGAACTCCAAATTTCCAGATAATAATTTAATCTGCTGAATTCGCCAGAAGGACTACTTATACTTCCTGCGGGCAATGCGGTAAAACCACTTTCATTTGTAGCTTTTGTATTTGGGAAATTCCACAACCCGTTTCCATATTCAATAGTGCCAGGTTCCTTTAACTTTCCTCCTGCTACACGACGGCCTCCCTGGGAATTAAACAAATGCTCGATCTCAGTTTTATTTGGAACACGCCACCCATCACCTGGCGGACAAATCCCTTGTGAGCTTTCTATCATTGAATATTGCATCAATTCATCCCACTGATAAAGCCCTCCATAAATATCGCAATTTTCCGGATCATCATCATAACAGTATTTTTCGACCACACCATTGTTTTGCATATCCTGTACGCCATCAATCCGGGTTCCGAAATTCAGGTTTTCGGCCATCCAGCAGTATTTACCGATTTGTACGGTCTGGTATTCATGCTGGTCTCTTTCATCAATAAGTATATTTCCACATTTAAAATCAGACCCTGCAACACTATCCTGATTCATATTCCCTTTTCCTGCGTTGGGCTTCCAATTGTGTACCATATCAATGGTATCCACAATCCCGTTCATGTTAAAATCACTATCAAGATATCCCTCAGTATTGATTTGGGAAAACCATGCGTCGTTTTTATCGATATTATCCACTTTGCCATCCGGAAAAGCATTGCCGCTTAACAAACCCCAATTGCCATTTCCAAGATCGGCAGCATTGTGTTGGCCACCAAAATATTTTTCAGGGCCGGTGGTAAAATCACAGGAATAAACCCCAGCCTGCCCCTGCAATGGATTTGCTGACATTGCCGAAATGTGATTTCTGTGGTGGATAAAAAGGTAAAGGTTACCGGTATCGGTTACCTGGAAAGAAAGTGATTCTTCGCCGGCACAATTGTGGATAATACCATTTGCATCCACCAGGGCTGCCTGTCTGGCCAACAAAGATCCTTCATTTTCGGAAGGTTTGCCGTTTTCCATTTTCCTTAGATCAACCAGCACCCAATCCACAATATCAGCAGTATATGAATCCAATAGTGTTTCTTCGCCGCCATAATTCCAGGGGGATCTGTTGTAGGGTTGTTTTGATGGCAACATATTCATATCACTTAAAGAGTGTGTCATTCCCGTTCCATCATAAGCACCTTCGAGAAAAACTTTAATGGATAGCTCTATGTCATTGTATTCCGGAAACGAAAGTGTCATCATATCATCTGCCGCCTCTGTGCAGGGTGACTGTGGATCTGCTGCAAAGGTTAGGTTTACTGATCCTGCATAGTAATCTTCTTCGGAGGGGTAGTACGTCGGGTCAATGATCCCTGAATTATTGAAGGAACCTGTACCTGTTGTTGTCCATTGAAGATTTGAATAATCATTTACATTTGCACTTTCTACAGTAAAGTAATCAC
>JAGYLD010000016.1 GCA_018401355.1 Bacteroidales bacterium | reverse complement strand
CGAGGCATCGCGGGTGAAGAAGAAATTATGCAGCGGGCGCAGGGCATACCGCTCCTTGCTGAGGAATTTAGTAAGGTTGTCCTTCACCATAACCACCCCTTCGATGAGTTGCCTCACCAGCTCGTCTGTCTCCACCTCATTCAAGCAGGGCTGCAGGTTCATGATCTTTTCATTGCGGCATATACGGGTTGTAAGCTCTTCTTTCACCTTCTGGTTTTCCAGGATCTCATGCAACAGGTCCTTTACTTCAAAAACCTGGCTGAACTTCTTCAGCACTTCCCGGAACTGTTCATACTCTTTCAGGGCTACCTTGAGATTCAGGATGTCGCTGTATAGCGCCCTTTCCGCATTCTGGGGAGTCATATTCTCTACTTCCGGTCCCGGAGTGTGAACAATCACGGCCTCCAGCCTCCCGGTCTCGGAATACACGCTGTTGGAAATGGATGGTGTCATGGTTGTTGGATATTGGACAAAGGTAGGGAATAAATGGATGCCGGATGCCTGTAACTGATACCGGAATATGATGTCCGCTGCCGTTGAGTCCCGCAGGAAGGCACCTAAGGATATCAAACCATAAAAATATTCGTGATAATTTGTTTTATGCGGACATAATTTGGTATTTTTGAGAAAAATTATCTCTTATCACCAGGCTTATTTTTTGTCTATCCGCAAAAAATCACCGCCGGGATAAAGTCGAGAAAAACCGGCATATGTTTAAATTTTTCAACAAACAATATCCTTTTAACGATGATCTTAAATATAATGCCAGGATCATCCTGTTCATCAGTATGGGTATCCTTGTCTTCCTGCTGATCTTTCAGCCGGTCGACATCAGTTCCTTTTCTCAAAGGGAGATCCTTTATCTTGTGGCAGGTTATGCAGTTTCAACCTTTTTAACGCTAACAATAAACCTGATTGTTTTACCCAGTTTGTTTCCGCGATTCTTCGACCGTGGAAAGTGGAACATCAAAAGGGAAATATTCTGGAACATCTGGATCATCCTTGCCATCTCGGGATGCTACTTCTTGTTTTATACCAGGGTTTTTGGTATCATCAACATTTCACTGTCGGATGTGTTTAAGATCATTCTTTTAGCCATAATACCGGTGGCGGCCCTCATCACGGTTAACTACAATCGCATGTTGCACTCTCATCTGAGAACGGCGATCATGATGAACAGAAAACTTGCTGAGAGCAAACATCAGAAAGAAAAACTTGTACATTTTGATTCCGAGTATAAGAAAGACCACCTGATCATCCAGTCAGGAGCCATCATTTTTATCAGGTCGGCCGACAACTATGTGGAAGTATTTTATGAGAGTGATGGGACGGTAAAACGCAAGATGATCAGGAACGCCCTTAAAAACGTGGAAGCCATACTTGAGGAGTTTGATTTCATCATAAAATGTCACCGTTCTTACCTTGTAAATATCACCCATATTAAAGAGATACAGGGAAATTCATTGGGTTATAAGTTGTATTTTGAGGGAACGGATGTCCCAGCCCTGGTATCTCAGAAATACATCGATGATTTCAAAAAAATGATATAATTGGTGTGTTTTTTCGCCACTGTATGCTGTTTTTTCACCCCTGTAAGTATAAGCTGACCCTAAATCCATCCCTTTAATCCCTAATCTTTCGGCATATGGTTTTAGTCTTGTAGTTTTGCAAGGAATTGAAAAATCAGACAATAATGATGAAACCATTAAATATTGGAGGCCTGAAGTTAGATTTACCTATCATCCAGGGAGGCATGGGCGTTGGGGTGTCGCTCTCGAGGCTGGCAGCAGCTGTTGCCAATGAAGGGGGTGCCGGCATCATTTCGGCTGTAGGCATAGGCATGACAGAACCCGGCTTCAGGAATCATTTCAGGGAGTCTAATAAAATTGCACTTCAAAAGGAAATACGCAAGGCCCGGTTTCTGACCGATGGGGTTATCGGGATCAACATCATGCTGGCCGTTTCGGATTTTGAGGAATTACTTGACATTGCTCTACAGGAGAAGGTAGACATGGTGATTATTGGTGCAGGTTTGTTTCTAAAGAAACCGGAGAATTACGACAGTAAAAACACCAAGCTCATTCCAAAGGTTTCCAGTCCCAGGGCAGCCCGCATCATTTTCAGGCACTGGTCGGAAAGGTATGGCCAGATCCCTGATGCTGTGGTTGTGGAGGGCCCGCTTTGCGGGGGACATGTCGGTTTCAGGGAGCATGAGCTGAAACAGCCTGATAAGATGTTGCCGGTACTTCTTCAGCAAACCATAAAGGAAATGATCCCGTTCGAACAGAAATATGGCAGAAAGATACCTGTCATTGCAGGTGGTGGGATCTATGACGGCAAGGATATGTACGAGATCATGAAACTTGGTGCCAGCGCAGTAAAAATCGGGACAAGGTTTGTTACTACCGTTGAATGCGATGCGGCAGAAGAATTCAAACAAAACTATATTGATGCCGGCCCGGAAGACATCACCATAATCCATTCCCCTGTGGGATTGCCCGGCAGGGTTATCAGCAATGACTTTGTGAAAGAGATCCAGGAAGGGACGCAGAAGCCGGTGAACTGCCCCTGGAAATGTTTAAAGACATGTGATTATAATAAAGTCCAGTTTTGCATCGCAGAAGCCTTGTTTAATGCGGCAAAAGGAGAGTTTGAGCATGGCTTTTCCTTCGCCGGTTCCAATGCCTGGAAGGCGGAGAAGATCACAACTGTCAGGGAAGCCATTGAGCAAATTAAGGCTGAATATTTTCATCAGGAAATCAAAGCTGGTGAAAGGGTGGGATCGAAGATCAAAGAACAAACAATCTGATTTCGAAGAACAAACCCTTCCTTCGTCAAAACAAGCTCTCTATGATCGAAGATATGATCGTAGATTTATTGAAATCATATTTCAAAATCCCGATCCGGCATAAAATTCACCCTGGTCCATTTGAAGATGACTGAGGAATGGAATGAGATAAGGATCATGAAAGGCAGAAAAAATGAAAAACCTGGAATGTCGAATGGAATATGTTTTTCGTTTCGATCATGTTAAAAACTTCTTCTTAACACTTCGCCATTTTCCATTATTTTTGTCGCAAAAGCCGATTTTGTGAAAAATATCTTCCAGGACCTGAATAAAGAGCAAAGAGTAGCTGTTGAACATACCGACGGGCCATCCATGGTGATTGCCGGGGCTGGATCGGGAAAGACCCGGGTGTTGACCTACAAGGTGGCCCACCTGTTGAACCAGGGTGTCGACCCGTTTAACATACTGGCGCTTACCTTTACCAACAAGGCCGCACGGGAGATGAAAGAAAGGATCATCCAGTTGGTGGGTACCGGTGATGCAAGGAATGTGTGGATGGGCACCTTCCATTCTATCTTTGCACGCATCCTGCGCATCGAAGGGCACCGCCTGGGTTATGGCTCCAATTTTTCCATTTACGACACAGAAGACAGCAAGCGCCTGATCAACAATATCATCAAGGAGCAAAACCTCGACAAAAAGGTGTATGCCCCAAACTATGTGCTGGGACGGATCTCCGGAGCAAAGATCAACTTGATGGACGACAAGCAATACAACGAGAACTTTGAGATCATCCAGGCGGACAAGATGGCAGGAAAACCCAGGATAGGGGAGATCTACACGATTTACAACAAGCGTCTGCAGAGTGCTGATGCCATGGATTTTGACGATCTGTTGTTCAACACATATATCCTGCTGGAAAACTTCCCGGATGTCCTGCATAAATACCAGCACAAATTCCATTATGTGCTGGTGGATGAATACCAGGATACCAACCACGTACAGTACATGATCATCCGGAAGCTGGCGGCCGCCAACGAGAATATCTGTGTGGTGGGTGATGATGCACAGAGCATCTATGGGTTTCGTGGCGCCAACATACAAAATATCCTCAGCTTCCAGCGCGATTATCCTGACACAATAGTGTTTAAACTGGAGCAAAACTACCGCTCCACGAAAACCATTGTTTCTGCAGCCAATGGCATCATTGTCAACAACAAGGAGCAGATCTTCAAGGAGATATGGACAAACAATGACGCGGGGAACAAGATCGGGCTTTTACGTGCCCCCACAGATTCAGAGGAAGGCAATATGGTGGCCGGTTCTATCTTCGAACATATGATGAACAACCAGTTGCCTTATAGTGCTTTTGCTATTTTATACCGTACCAATGCCCAATCCAGGGCTTTTGAGGAAGCACTCAGAAGACGAAACATAAAATACCGCATATACGGTGGTTTATCATTTTACAAAAGAAAGGAGATAAAGGACCTTCTGGCATATTTTCGACTGGCCATCAACAACAGGGATGAAGAATCATTGCAGCGGGTGATCAATTATCCGGCCAGGGGCATAGGAAAGACCAGCATGGAAAACGTCGTCATTGCTGCCAATGCGGCAGGTGTTAGCCTTTGGGAGGTTGTTTCCGACCCGAAAAAATACAGTTTGCAGGTCCATGGCGGGATCATTTCCAGGATGGGTTCTTTTACAACTATGATAAAAAGCTTTTCAGCACAATTGAAAAGCAGAGATGCATATGATCTGGCAAAACATATCGCATCATCGTCAGGTATCCTGAAAGACCTTTATGAAGATAAGACGCCTGAAGGTGTTTCACGCTATGAGAATATTGAAGAATTATTGAATGCAGTGAAAGATTTTACCGATCAGTCAATTGCCGACCAGGAAAGCGGGGAGGTACAGGAAGACCTCAAGACCCTTGACGGGTTTATGGCTGACATTGCTTTGCTTACCGATGCCGATGATAAAGACAAAGAAGATACAAACCACGTATCGCTGATGACCATCCATGCGGCAAAGGGATTGGAGTTTCCTTATGTTTTTGTCGTAGGGCTTGAGGAAAACCTTTTTCCCTCAATGATGTCGCTGAATTCAAGGGAAGACCTGGAAGAAGAACGGCGCTTGTTTTATGTGGCGGTTACCAGGGCCATGAAGCAATTGACATTATCATATGCCGATAACAGATATAAATGGGGGTTGCTTTCCCCTTCAGAGGCCAGTCGTTTCCTGGAGGAAATAAATGAAAACTTTCTTGAGCGGCCCATGCATTCCAGGCCAAAAGTAAATACCGGACTAAAAAGTACCGGTTCATCAGGTGGGTTCACACCCTCCTTCGGTAAGAGGACCCTCAAAAAAATCAACAAAACTGAATTATCCCAGCCGGGATATGATACCAGGGAAGATGATATTCAAACGGGAATGGAGGTGGAGCACCAGCGGTTTGGCAAGGGAAAAGTCGTTTCAATTGAAGGATATGGAGGCAACAGGAAGGCGACAGTATTTTTTCAGAAGGTTGGGCAAAAACAGTTATTGCTCAAATTTGCCAGGCTTAAAGTTTTGAAATAAAATAAATTATTTATCTTTGCACCAATTAAATGCTCCAAAAAAACTGACCTTATTTGAACCCTTTCGATTTTACAGCAAACATTTTTTAGATTTATTTTCATGGAATATAACAGTACAAGGGAAAAGCTGGTGATGCCGGAATACGGCAGGAACGTTCAGAAGATGATCCAGCAAGCAGTGTCCATTGAGGACAGGGAAAAAAGAACGACGATAGCAAAAGCCATTGTTAACATAATGGCATCGATGAATCCCAAGGTAAAGGAATCCGGAGATTACAAGCATAAGCTATGGGATCATCTTATCATCATTTCGGGTTTTAATCTGGATGTTGACTCACCTTATCCCTATCCTGACAGGAACGTTCTGGAAGCCAAACCTCAAAAGTTGTCATACAAAAAGGAACCGATGAGGTTCAGGCATTATGGCAGAAATGTTGAACGCATAATAGCCAAAGCCATCACCCTGCCGGAAGGAGAAGAGAAGGAAGCCCTGATAGAGATCATTGCCAACCATCTGAAAAAGTCCTACCTGAACTGGAACAGAGATTCTGTCAACGATGAATTGATTTACAAACACTTCGAGGAATTATCCGGGGGAGAGCTAAAGCTTGATGAAGGATTCAGGCTTCACGAAACAAGTGATATCCTTGGACGCAACCGCCGTAAGAAGTTTGTAAACAAACGCGACAACAACACAAGGAACAGAAATCGCAGGAGTAAGAATTAAAACATGACTTCATGAGTTCATTTGAGATCTTAGGCGGGCAGAGGCTTCACGGAGAGATAGTTCCCCAGGGGGCGAAGAACGAAGCCCTCCAGGTGATCAGTGCTACTTTGCTTACACCGGAAAAAGTGATCATCAGTAATATTCCGGCCATCCGGGATGTTGTAAAACTTATAGATATCATCAAAGGCCTTGGTTCAGAGGTAGTACAGGAAAGTGAAGATACTTATTCATTCCGGGCAGCCAACATTGATCTGGATTATATGCGCAGCGCTGAGTTCCGGGAACAAGGCGAAAGCCTCCGAGGCTCCATCATGATCCTTGGGCCTTTGCTTGCGAGGTTTGGCAAAGCATTTATGCCACATCCCGGAGGTGATAAGATAGGACGCAGGAGGTTGGATACCCACTTCATTGGTTTGCAGAAGCTGGGCGCAAGCTTTAATTATCATGATGATAAAGGATTTTACCAGGTAGACTCTTCCAATCTTAAGGGATGCCAGATGCTGTTGGATGAGGCTTCGGTAACCGGTACAGCCAATATTGTCATGACTGCCGTATTGGCAAAAGGGAAAACTACCATTCATAATGCTGCCTGTGAACCTTATCTTTTCCAGTTATGCAGCATGCTAAACAGGATGGGTGCAAAAATCTCAGGGGTGGGCTCTAACCTGCTGATTATTGAAGGTGTAGAAAGCCTGGGTGGTACAGAACACAGATTGCTGGCGGATATGATAGAAGTGGGCAGTTTTATTGGCCTGGCGGCTATGACACAATCAGAGATTACCATAAAAAATGTTAATTACGAACATCTGGGAATGATCCCCAGTGTGTTTAAAAAATTGGGCATCAGCATTGTAAAAAGGGACGATGATATCATTGTGCCTTCCCAGAAATCATATGAAATAGAAACTTTTCTCGATGGTTCCATTCTTACTGTCAGGGATGCCCCGTGGCCGGGTTTTACTCCTGACCTGATCAGTATTGTCCTGGTCACAGCGACACAGGCCAAGGGTAGCTTGCTGGTCCATCAATGGATGTTTGAAAGCCGGTTGTTTTTCGTCGATAAACTGATTGACATGGGGGCGCAGATCATACTTTGTGACCCGCACCGCGCTACGGTGATAGGACTTGACAGACAGTACCCTCTTAAAGGAATTTCCATGACATCCCCGGATATACGTGCCGGCGTTGCACTATTGATAGCAGCACTTTCGGCCGATGGCAAAAGTACCATCCATAACATTGAACAAATAGACCGGGGATACCAGAACATTGATAAACGCTTGCAGACGCTTGGTGCCAGGATTGCCAGGGTGTAGCAGGTCTGATGTTAAATCGGTTAAAGATTCCTGATTTAAACAAAGAAGTGGCCTTGGACAACATGAATTGTCATTGTACTGCCAAATTGTCGTTATGGATTAAATGGCAGATTATTTGTGAAGAATTATCCGATCAAAAAGAGTAATTGCGATGAGTGAAGATATTAAAAGACCCAACAACGAAGAAGCCGGTGAACAGAAGGAAGAACTTCAGCATGATCAGGAAGCCGGACAACCTGAGTTAAAAGAAGAAAGTAATAATAAGGACTCAGGTAAAAAATCCGGCAGAAAGGCCAAAAAGTCTGGTTTGGAAAAGGAGAACAATGAATTGAAAGAAAAAGTTGAAGAACTCAATGATAAGTACCTGCGTTTATTTTCAGAATTTGATAACTTCAGGAAGAGGACGCTGAAAGAAAAGGTAGAGATGAGCAAGACAGCATCTGAGGATGTTATCATTGCTCTTTTGCCTGTCCTGGATGATTTTGAACGTGCCATTAAATCGATGGATGAATCAGATGCCGGTGAAACTCTGAAGGAAGGGGTTATCCTCATTTTCAACAAGTTTCTCACGGTTCTTAACCATAAGGGATTGGAGCAATTGAAGGCTGTCGGGGAAGAATTCAATACCGATTTTCATGAGGCAATAACCAATATTCCGGCACCGGAACCGGAGCAGAAAGGCAAGGTTGTTGATGAAGTTGAAAAGGGCTACCTTCTCAATGGAAAGGTTATCAGGTTTGCCAAGGTGGTTGTTGGTGCATAGCAACCCGTAAAAATCAAAAATATCTATGTCGCAAAAAAGAGACTATTACGAGATACTGGAAGTTTCAAGATCAGCTACTGAATTAGAAATTAAGAAGGCATACCGTCAAAAGGCCCTAAAGTTTCATCCGGATAAGAATCCCGATAATCCTGAAGCAGAAGTTAAATTTAAGGAAGCTGCGGAGGCTTATGAGGTTTTAAGGGATCCCCAAAAGCGTCAGCGATATGACCAGTTTGGTCATGAAGGGCTACGAGGCTCCGGTGGTTTTGGCGGGGCAGGGATGTCGATGGATGATATCTTCAGCCAGTTTGGTGATATTTTTGAAAATTTTGGTTTTGGCGGATTTGGAGGAGGAGGAAGAACCCGCAGGCGTGTCAACAAGGGCACCAACCTCCGGGTAAAAGTAAAAATGAACCTCCAGGAGATTGCAACCGGGGTTGAGAAAAAGATCAAGGTTAGCAAATATGTTTCCTGTGATGAATGTAGTGGTACCGGTGCCCATAAGGGTGGTTCCTTCAGCACATGTTCTACGTGTAACGGGTCGGGACAGGTAACACAGGTTACCAACACTTTTCTGGGACAAATGAGGACAACGGCAACGTGTCCAACGTGTGGCGGTGAAGGCCAGACCATTTCAGAAAAATGCCATAAATGTCATGGAAATGGAATTGTCAGAGGAGATGATGTGATAAAAGTAAAGATACCAGCCGGTGTTTCTGATGGAATGCAGCTTTCTTTGTCGGGTAAAGGAAACGCAGGTGCCCGTGGAGGTATCCCCGGTGACCTGATCATCATGGTGGAAGAAGTTCATCATCCTGATCTTGTACGCGACGGCAGGAACCTTATCTACGATAAATATATTTCTTTCACTGATGCTGCCCTCGGTGCAACAGTGGAGGTTCCAACCATAGAAAACAAGGCGAGGATAAAGATCACACCAGGAACACAGGCGGGAAAGGTTTTGAGGTTGAAAGGAAAAGGAGTGCCTGACCTTAATGGCTTTGGAAGGGGTGATATCCTGATAAATATCAATGTATGGACACCCAAGAACCTTTCAAAGGACGAAAAAGCTATCCTGGAAAAATTGTCGAAATCAGAAAATTTTCAACCCAACCCAACCAGCAAAGACAAAGGATTTTTCGAGCGTATGAGGGAATATTTTAATTAGCTTCCGTATGAAAGAGATGGACCTGTTAACAGCAAATAATATATCCAAACAATATGCTAACCATCTGGCTCTTGATGATGTTTCAGTAGCTGTACCGAAGCAAAGCATTTTTGGATTGCTTGGGCCCAATGGTGCAGGGAAGACCAGCCTCATCAGGATCATCAATATGATTACTGCACCTGACAAAGGAAATCTTATCTTCAAAGGGGAGAAGATGCACTATGATCACGTAAAGAACATCGGATATCTTCCGGAAGAACGTGGTTTGTACAGAAAGATGAAGGTAGGGGAACAGGCTCTCTATCTTGCTCAGTTGAAAGGCCTTGGCAAACCGGAAGCTCAGAAAAAGCTGAAATCTTGGTTTGAAAAGTTCGATATAGATAAGTGGTGGAATAGAAAGGTGGAGGAGCTCTCTAAAGGGATGCAGCAGAAGATACAATTCATTGTTACCGTTGTGCATGAACCTGAACTGCTGATTTTTGACGAGCCTTTTAGCGGCTTTGACCCGATCAATGTAAATCTTTTGAAGGATGAGATATTCAGACTTCGAAATGAAGGCGCTACCATTCTCTTTTCTACACATAATATGGCTTCGGTTGAAGAGTTGTGTGATCATATTGCCCTGATCAATAAATCTCAAAAGATCCTTGACGGCAAGGTAAAGGAAATTAAACAGCAATACCGGGCAAACATTTTTGCAGTATCTTTCAATGGATCTGCTGAGCCACTTGTTGGATTCCTGAATGATAAATTCAGTATCCTGGATGAATATGAGGAAGAGGGATTGCGAAATGCAAAGATTAAGATTCAACCGGGATATGACGCAAACGACCTGTTGAATGTGATGATTAAAAATGTAAAAATTCATTCCCTGCAGGAAATTCTGCCTACCATGAACGACATTTTTATCGATAAAATAAGGGAGCAGGACGGACATGAATAAAATATTGCTTGTAATAAAACGGGAGTATCTGACCAGGGTTCGTAAGAGGTCGTTTATTATTATGACCTTTCTGGGGCCTTTGCTCATGGCATCCGTGATCATCCTCCCCATCATATTTTCTCAAATCTCAGATCAAAGCAAGAAAACCATCCTGGTCCTTGATGAAACCGGCGTGTTTTACGGAAAGTTTGAGGATTCGGATAATATACAGTTTCAGTATATCACCACCGATATTGAAACTGCTAAGAATAATTTACTAAAAAATGAGGATGATGGCCTGGTGTATATTCCCAGGACAGAACTGAATTTACCTTCTTCTGCTGTTTTATATAGCAAAAAGCAGTTTCCTGCAAGCATCAGGAGTTACATTAGGAATATTATGAAAAAGGAGGTTGAGGCTTTAAAGCTGGCAGCCTCCGGTATTGATCAGGAAGTCATCCTGTCAATAAAGGCAAAGATCAATCTTGTCAGTATAAAAATAGACAAAGACGGGGCAGAGGAAAAGACTTTTACTGAGGTAAGCATGGTTTTGGGCATCTTTGCCGGCATTCTTATCTATATGTTTATTTTTATTTTTGGTGCTCAGGTGATGCGTGGGGTAATTGAAGAAAAAACCAACAGGATTGTGGAGATTATAGTTTCTTCCGTAAAACCATTTCAACTAATGATGGGTAAGATCCTGGGTTTGGCCCTCGTAGGACTGACTCAGTTTCTGTTGTGGATTATTCTCACATTTGCTATTGTATCTGTATTTCAGGTAGCTTACGCGGATCAGATTCCAAAGGAAAGTTTAACACAGGTTGTTCCGGGACAGGAACAAATCATGATGCAGGAAGAAGAAATGCATGCCGATACTGAACAGCAAAATGTTGCCAGGGCATTTGAAATTATCCGGACCATTGACTTTGGGGTCATGATACTTGGTTTTTTATTTTATTTCTTATTTGGTTACCTGTTGTATGCCGCTCTCTTTGCAGCCATTGGTTCTGCTTCAGATACAGAAGTAGATACCCAGCAATTCATGTTGCCGGTAAGCATTCCCCTCATTTTGTCCTTAGTGATGGCACAGTTCGTTATGCGATATCCCGATGGGCCTCTGGCATTCTGGTTTTCCATTATACCACTGACATCGCCGGTGATAATGATGGTGAGAATCCCATTTGGCGTCCCTTATTGGGAGCTTTATCTTTCAATGGCCCTTTTAATACTTGGATTTCTTGGAACTACCTGGCTCGCAGGAAAAATATACAGAACAGGAATATTGATGTACGGTAAAAAGATTAATTATAAGGAGCTTTGGAAGTGGCTGAAATACAAGAGCTGATCCAGCTATGCCACTCCACTTGATAATTTCATTCCATTAACTTGCTTTTTCTTTTATTTTGTTGTATTTTTATGTAAAATGCACAGGTAAGTTTTCCCCGCAAAGCCATCCTTATCTGTGGTTTCTGTGATCATCGGAAACTTTCCGTTACTTGTTATTCCAACATAACAGGTTTTCAAAATAGTGACCAGTAACTTGATTGATCATTAAGTTCAACAAAACGACCTATGTTATGGATGATGTAAAAATGTTTTATTTAAGAGGCCGCTCCGGAAAGCATTACAGGTTTTATTCATTTCAGTCCCTGGGGCATTTTAAGAAAGCTGGGGGGGTATATATAGTCGCCAACAGGAAGGAAGAGGACAACAAAGTCAAACATGATTTGATAGATATTGGCGAGACTGAAGACCTTTCTTCGCTCAATGAAAAACTACTGAACAGGGATGACAAAAAAAAATCCGGTAATTGCGTTTGTGCAAGGATGGAAGTGGATGCTGCCAAAAGAAGGACGGCTATCAGCGATCTGAAAGAAGGATTTACTGTTAATTTTACATAATGGTTTAAGATTAATCTGTAAAACGAACCTTTATGGAACCGGTAATCTCTAATGCCGTGGTAAGGGTCGATATATTGCTATATAGTTTTCCGTTTTTGCCACTTTGGTGACTGTGGCCAATAGGTTTCAGGGTATATTCTTTTTCCCGGTCCTCAAGATTTATAACAGTTTCATAAACCAGTGCTGGTTGGCTGGAGGTTTTGTAATCATTATCTTCAGGATATTTATTGTTGGTCCAGTACTCATTCCAGTCCCATGATTGATTGATCTCAAACAAGATCCTGATACTTTTCTCAGATGATTCGGGTAACTTGGTCTTCAGGATGAAATCCCCTGTTGGTGTTGCTCCTGTGATAGCATCAGGGACCGGTTCTTCCGGTGTGGGAAGGTAAAGCCCATCATCTGCCTGAATACCTCTCCTGTGTCCCCAATAAGGTAAAGCGGCAGGCCTTCTTGCCTCTCCTGGCTGCCATTTGCCTGATTGGGCTTTTGCCCTGTCAAAAGTGCCTTTCCCAATCGACTCAGAAACATACAGGGTTTGAATGTAGTTGCTGTCTGTATCTTCAACCCAGATGGCCATCAGAGGGTAGTTATGCGCCGGCCCACTGGTGAAATGAATCTCTGCAGGGATCCCGGATGAGTCAGATAAGGTGGAAAATACTTTAATTGGAAATAGCTTTTTATCTGCTTCTTTTGTGGAAGAACAAGCCGCAATGATTAAAACTGTTGCCAGAATTAAAACGTATTTCAATGTGTTCATGGTAATTATATTGTTATATTGTTATATGGTTATATGGTTATATGGTTATATTGTTATATTGTTATATTGTTATATTGTTATATTGTTTTATGGTTTGGCTGTGTGGAATGAAGGGGGAGTGCTTATATTGTTGTCGTTAAAAGTAGTTCTCATGGGTTGTGGTTTTTCTGGTGTTTTTAAAGGCTGAATTCTATGATTGCACCAAGTGTGGGTAAAACTGTTCCCGCCTCACTATTTATCTGTTTTAATTCATATCGCTGCTGAGCAGGAGGTGCGGATGGATTAATGATTACCGGATTCCCATCGACATCTGTTACCCTGATAAGATTATCCGGTTCATCCCCTTTGAAGTTATAAAGGTTTTGAATATCCAGATAGAAAGTCAGCGACCATTTTTTAAAAAAGTATGATTTGTCGACCCTTATGTCAAGCTGATGGAATGAATTTAACCTAAGGGAATTGAACTGATTGAAATTCAGGTAGCCCCTGCCTCTTGCATCCCATGCCTGTACAAAACTCGATTTGTTGATATCCCATGGAGTATATGGTGCACCACCAACGTAACGCCACCTTGCTCCAACATCCCAGTTTCTTTTGAAACTTCTCCTTGCAGTGATATTAAATATATGCCTGTTGTCCCACGCTGAGGGAATGTAATTGCCATTCTTGTCTTCTGTCTCACTCCTTACAAAGGTATAAGACAAAATGGTGTTGATTTTTCCAAAAAGCATTCCTCTTGCAAATAATTCGAATCCAAATGCCTGTCCTTTTGACCGACTGATCACAGCTTCATCCCCAAATGTTCCAAAATCCCCGCCTTTACTGGCGATACTGATAGAATCAGTTAGTGAATAGGGGTAATTATTGTATAATTTATAGAACCCTTCGAGTGTGATCTGGGTTTCTTCATCGGGCCTGAACTCTATGCCTCCCACAATATGATCAGACTGGATATATTTTAAATTATTTTCCTTGTTGACCAAAACGTTTTGGTTGTTTTCATATCCCAGGGTAGTGAGCGGAGGACGCTGAAAATACCTTCCGGTGTTAAAATTCAGGAACCATCCGTCGGTAAGTACATAGGAAGCAGAAAGCCTGGGGGATAACTGCTTTAGCATGTTATTCATCGAGGAGGAATAATCGTTGGCATCTGATCTTGCCCCAAGGGAAACTGAAAGCCTTTCATTGAAAAACCCTTTAGTAACCTGGGCAAACAAGCTCCACGACCATAAATCAATGTTAGAATCATAAAAGATGCTGTTGGAACCAGTATCATCAAAAACAAGTTGAAACGTTTGGTTCGAATATGTCGCGTATTCCAGGCCACCTCCATAATTCAGTCTCAATCCGGATTTATTCATATCATGTTCATAACGGAATTTGTTTTCTGCCTCAATGGATTTATAATCCAGTGTTTTGTTGGCTTCAGAGCTTTCATCATTGTCTTTGTATTTGTAGGATTGATTGTCGAGATAGTTCCGGCTAAGGACAAAAGTGTGGTTTCCAATGTTCCCGAAATGTTTGTAAACGGCGCCTGCTGTATAGGTTTTTTGCTTATTAACCGGTACAAAGCCAAGTATGTATTGTTGGTCTTCAGTTGGATTTTCCAATCCTGTATTGAGTTCAAAATCATCTATTGCACCCAATCCTATGAAAGTCAAGGTGTTTTTTTTATCCAGGATGATCCTGTTTTTAAGCTGGAAGTCATTATAAGTAGGCAGGAAAGGCAAGCCAAGAACATCGAAAAGCAGCTGCAGGTATGATCTTCTGGCTGAAACAATATAGGTAGATTTCTTGCCGATGGGTCCTTCTACTGTCAGGGCAAGGTCGGAAGCGCCAACGGTACCTCTGAAAATGGTCTTTTCAGCATTCCCGTTTTTCATTTTCATCTCCAGTACCGAACTCAATGCATTACCACGGTTGGCGGGAAAAGCTCCGGAATAAAGGTCCACCTCCCGGAGAAAATCTGCATTGATGATTCCCACTGGTCCACCGGATGCACCCTGTGTGGAAAAGTGGTTGATGGTAGGTATTTCAACATCTTCGAGATAAAATTTATTTTCACTGGGCCCACCTCCGCGGACAATTATATCATTTCTGTATGATACACTGGAAGCTACGCCCGGCAGGTTCTGGATGACACGTGAAATGTCTCTGTTTGATCCCGGGTTTTTTTCTATTTCAGAGACACCCAGAGACCGGATGGAGACAGGGCTTTGCTTATCACGTTCGAAAGGAGAAACCCTGACTACAACTGCCTCAAGTTCAACCTGTGAAGGGGTCATGGGAATATCCAGGAAAGCAGAAGCGGCATTCGTAACCCTGATCTCTTCTGTTACTTTGGTCTGATAACCAATTGCTGTTGCAGTTAGTTTGATGAATCCGGGTTCTAATCCTGTAAAGATAAAATTGCCCTCAAGGTCGGATGTTGTTCCAATGGTAGTATTTGAAACAATAATATTGGCAAATGGAATTGGCTCATTCGTGTTGCTGTTGAATATCCTTCCTTTTACTGCACCTGACTGACCCATCAAAGTAAGGGGGAACAGTATCATTATTAATTGTATTAATCTCATCATCTCTTCAATGCCTCCTGGTATGTTTTAAGTGTTCTTTTTCTGGCTTCTTTATGGTTTACTATGGGATCCGGATAGTCATCAGTATGATATTCCGGGATGTACTTCCTGATATAGTGGAGTTCCGGATCGAATTTTTTTTGCTGGCTTTCCGGATTGAAAATCCTGAAGTAAGGTGCTGCATCAACACCAGTGCCTGCAGCCCATTGCCAACCACCATTGTTTGAGGATAGCTCATAATCCAGTAACTTATTGGCAAAATAGGCTTCTCCCCATCGCCAGTCTGTCAACAGATCTTTCGTTAGAAAGCTTGCGGTGACCATTCTGACACGGTTATGCATGTATCCGGTTTCGTTTAACTGCCTCATCCCTGCATCAACCAAAGGATATCCTGTTTTTCCTGAGCACCATTTGTCAAATTCTTCTTCATTGTTGCGCCAGACTATGTTCTCATATACTTTCCTGAATGGCTTTTTGACAACATATGGATATTGCCACAGGATCATCATATAGAATTCCCGCCAGATTAACTCATTATACCATGTTTCATTTGTGTCCGCAGCAATTTTCATGACTTCCCTGATGCTGATCGTGCCAAACCTTAAATGGGCACTAAGCCTGCTGGTGCCGGTGATGCCTGGAAAATCCCTTGTTTTATCATATGTTTCGATAATATCAAAGGGGATTCTTTTTTCAGGAAAATGCGCAGGGTTATTTTCAAATCCCAGTTCTATAATGGATGGGAATGGTAAAGGTTCAATTTTTAAAAATCCATCTTGGTTCTTTTCTGATGGGTGTTGCTGGAAAGATTGATTGCTTATGGCATTCTTCCATTTCTTCATGTATGGCGTGAAAACGGTGTAAGGACTTCCATCATCCTTTAAAACATCGTCTTTTTCATGAATGACCTGATCTTTATATGAAAGAAAATCAATGCCGTTGTTATTCAATAACTGCTCAGTTTCTTTATCTCTTTCCCGGGCATAGGGCTCATAGTCTCTGTTGGTATAAACTTTTGCAATATTATAATTGGATATTATTTCCCTGAAAACCTCCGCAGGTTTTCCATGTTTTACCAGGATGCTGCTTCCCTTATCTTCAAGGTTGGTTTTGATTTCAAAAAGATGCTTATGTATAAAACTGACCCTGCGGTCATCCTTGTCCTCCAATTCATTGAGAATATTTGTGTCAAATATAAACAGTGGTAAAACAGGATTTCCATTTCTCAGGGCTGCCTGCAGACCAGCGTTATCGTTTAACCTGAGGTCGCGTCTAAACCAGAATATGGAAACGGTTTGTGCCATGAAACAGGGTTATTAAATGGATTAATAAACCCTAAACATCTAAATATTAATATTGTTCAATATATTTAAATTATTGTTAAACACCGTAGGTTTTTCTATACATAGATTCCAGTGATTTCCTGGCATCTGCAAAATGGAATTCGAATCTGTGTTTCAGGAGGTTTGAAGGCATTACTTTCTGGCTGGCAAGTAACAGTGCATCTGCCCTTTCTCCGAAGGCCATTTTCAAAAACATTTTGGGTATGTTGAACCAGGATGGGCGGTGCAGGACTTTGCCGAATTCTTTAAGGTAATCTTTCATTTGCATCGGATCAGGGGTTGTAAGGTTAAATTTCCCTTGCATGTCCTGTTCATTTAATATGAAAATAATGGCCCTGACTTCATCCCTGATGTCGATCCAGGATAACCATTGTTTTCCCTTGCCCGGAGGTCCGCCTGCGAAGAGGCGAAAAGGAAGCTCTAGTTTTTTTAGCATCCCGCCCTGTTTGCCCATAACAACCCCTGTTCTGATCCATGCAACCCTGATACCCATTTTGGTAAGCGGTTTGGCTGCATTTTCCCACTTTTCTACCAGGTCAGGAAGGTACCCTTCACCTTTTGGTGTATTCTCATCAAAGCTTTTATCAGGATGATTCCCATAATATCCTATTGCGGATCCCTGGATAAAGACTTCTGGTTTGGATTGTGTCATATCAATGGCGTCCACAAGCTTTTTTGTCGTCTTTATCCTGCTGCTTTCCATGATTCTTTTGTAAGCAGAGTTCCATGGTTTTGCAGAAATGTCTGCTCCTGCAAGGTTGATTACAGCCTGGCATCCTGAAATGATTTTAGCCAGTTCGACATTTGAAATATTCCAACCGATGGCACTTACAGGTTTTTCAAAAACTGAGGTTGCTGTTTCAGGTTTGGTAGAAATGACAGTGATGTTATTTCCTGCTTTTAACAGCGCATTGGTCAGTTCTTTTCCAATGAATCCGGTTGCGCCGGTGATTAGAATGTTCATTTTAGTGAATGGTTAATTTTCTGACGGCCATGCTGTTTCCTGATTGAATTTTCAGGATATAAATGCCTGCTGTTACATCAGGGAGTGTTGGATTAAGCATATGCCATCCTTTTGGATCATTTGACTCGTATAGAGTAACAATGTGAGCGCCAAGACTGTTCACCAGCGATATTTTCGTGTTTGCTTCTTCCAGAATCAGATAATCGATGTGCAATGCAGCACCTGCAGAAAGATTGAGCGGATTGGGGTAAACATTGACCCTGATGTTTGTATGTGCGGGTTTTTCATTGATTTGCACAGATGTATTTAACCCCCCTGAATAGCAATATACTTTACCGTTTCTTCCTCCCGCGACCATTTCCATAGAGTGGTCACCCACAATATCAGGAATAGCGTTGATGGCATCAATTGGTTCATTGTAATCAATTGAGTGGAGAATTTCTCCATTAACTCCATTGATGAAATAGCAGAAATTATTTGAAAACAATGTTCCGATAATTACATCATTGATCCCATCTCCTGAAACATCGCCGATGCGTGCAACATTCCATGCTTTATCTGCAATTGGTTCAAGCCAAACGTTGGATCCGTCATATCCGTTGATCACAGTTGCATTTGAGCCACTATAACCGGGGACAAAGTCGGGATATCCGTCTCCATTTACATCATCCAGTTCGGCAAAGCGCAGAATGATGTTCGAAAACCCAAGGCTGCCCGCGAAAAGCTCATTTCCATTTTCCGTGTCCAGGAAGTAATAATTGCCGCCAAAATCACCGGCGATTATATCCTGCACTCCTTTACCGTTAATGTCGTTAAGCTGACCCAGGGCCCAGACCGATGAACCACCGGTTTCAAATGTCCATTCAATGTTTCCGTCTGCTCCACTGATACCGTATACATAACCCTGATCCTCACTGGCATTGGAGGCACCACCAATAGCATCCGGGATGTTGTCTCCGTTAAAGTCTCTGACTCCAATAACTGAAAAATTGGGTCCACCGGTATAACAATCCCAGATAACGTCGGAGTTTTTCCCGTTGACAGCAAAAATCCTGGCAGGTCCTGAACCATCACCATCACTGACAGCCGCAAGGACATCCGGAAAACCATCTCCATTGTAGTCATAACTTACATCTACCTGGTAAACCCAGCCGCCAACGCCGCCATAAGTGCTTGTTTGAAATTTCCATAAAACCGTTCCCGTTTTTCCTGATATGGCAATCACAGAGCGGTCTCCACCTGTTGTTCCCACGATGACATCTTCATAACCATCATCGTTAATATCCGGAATCACAGTCAAACCGTTTTGATACGCTACATTGCCCGAGTATACATATGCTTTCCACATAACATCTGCTTCTCCTGAAGAGTTGCCATTAAAGCATCTTATGTAATTGTCTTCTGAACAAACAACAACCTCATCAACATCATCTCCGGTAATATCCTGCAATGGATGTATGGCTTTCGGGCTGGCGTCATAGTCGTCTTGAATGTAATAATACCAGAGAGGTTCACCAATCGGCCATTGTGTATCGTTATTTTCTCCCTCAAGGGTTATCACAACAGGATTTTGAGCCGGATCATTGTTAACAATTTCCAGGGTTCCATTATATGCAATTTGCCCCGGACCTGCCGGGTTAAACCAGATTCCCACCATAACGGAATCCAGGGGGTTAATTTCTATTGGGAAAATTGTTTCTTCATCAACGATAAATACTTCTTCTGAAGGGTTGATCTCAGAAATCTCAAGGGTTTCATTCCCAATATTTTGAATTTCCAGGAACCAACGTTTGAAAGCGTTCATTCTGACCAAACCATAATCATGTGATTTTTCAGGAACAACAATGCTTGGGCCCGCGTTAACTGCTTCACCAAGCAGAGCTACATCTTCCTGGGGATTTATGGGATCGTTTGACTGGACAGTAATGGATGTATTTAATGTTCCGGTTTGGGTTGGTTCATAGGTAATGGGTATATCTGAGGAATTGCCGGGTTGTATTACCATGGGAGGAGAAAAGGTTGTAGAAAGGGGTTGTCCTGCAGGAATCACGATTCCAGTTATTGTCAGATCCGCGGTACCAGTGTTTTGAACTTCCATGTTCCAGGATTCTGATGTGCCAACGGTGACCGTTCCATAATCGTGTGAGCGCTCAGGAATGTTAATTGCAGGTGTGCCTGCGCCTCCCAGATCTACTTTATAAAGGGTGCTGTTGGAGCCAAGTTGTCCGTCAACATACCAGAGATAGTTACCATCGAAAACTATTCCTGCAGGTTTTATATTTTCAGAGGGATGTTGTTCCAGAACGGTACCACTCTGATTTAATTTGAATAGCATATTTGCATTGTAATCAGCAATCCACAGGTCTGTGCCTTCCAAACAAATGTCCCACGGTTGGTCTGCCGGAGGTGTGAATTGAGAAAGTGGGCTTCCTGTATTATCTACTTTGTAGGTGGTTCCCGGATCCGGGTAATATGTGCATACCCAATAATCATCATTATCATAAGCAATGCCAGACATGTAATGGTCAGGTAGTGAGAATGTTGAAAGTATGTTTCCTGACATATCCAATTCTGTAGCCAATGCTGGTTGAGCAGATGAAGCAGGTTGATCAATGATCCATAAACTGGTTCCATCATATGTCATTCCATAGGAGTCATCAATAGCGGGATTGGTAAACAACACAGATGTATTACCGGAAGACGGATCAAACTGGTATACATGATCTCCATTGACTCCATAATTACCAAAATATAAGTATGTTCCATCCCAAGCTAGCCCTGAAGCCTTGCCCGGCACCGAATAGCTTGCCACAATGGACCATTCACGGTTTTGAGAAAACGTAAGGTTGACGAGTAACATTAAGGCTAAAACAACGCCTGAACTTGTAAATATTTTTTGCATAATCAATTAGGTATTAGTATGACTAACAAATATAAAGTATTCTGATTGAAATTTCCTTGTTCTGGCGTTTATAACATTTCCCTAATTTTGCTTTTTACTATGTTACCTTCAACAAGTATTACATACCGGAGGATCTGGCAAATTGCCTATCCGATTATCCTGGGCAGTATTGCACAGAATATCATTAATGTAACTGATACAGCTTTTCTTGGGCGTGTAGGTGTTACTGCTCTTGGAGCGGCAGCCATCGGAGGTCTTTACTATATCGTAATTTTTATGCTTGGGTTTGGTTTTGCCCTGGGAACGCAGATTGTTGTAGCACGGAGGTATGGTGAGGGGAAGCTTATGGAAACCGGCCGTACTATGGAACAGGCATCTTATTTTATGATGCCGCTGGCCCTGTTGATGTTTTTGATCATGAGGTATTTCTCAGATCCTTTCCTGGGGTCTTTTATTCAATCTGATGCTGTACTGGATGAAACACAAACATTTGTCAGGTACCGGTCATTTGGGATATTATTTTCATTCTTTAATTTATTGTTCAGGGCATTTTACATTGGTATTGCGAAGACACGGGTAATTACATGGAGTACCCTGGTCCTTGCCGTGGTTAATGTTTTCCTTGATTACGCTTTGATTTTCGGGAACTTTGGATTCCCAGAGCTTGGTATTGCCGGGGCTGCCATTGCTTCTGTTGCTGCCGAAGCTTCTGCAGGGGTGTTTTTTGTAGCCTTTACCTTCCTGCGATTGCCAGTTAAAGAATACCAGCTTTTTACATTCCATGGATTCAGAGCAAAGCTTTATGGCAGGATTTTTAAGGTTGCATCACCCATCATGTTACAGCATTTTTTGTCCATAGCCTCATGGCTTGCTTTTTTTCTTATGGTGGAAAAAATGGGCGAACTGCCTTTGGCAGTATCAAATATTATCAGGAGTTTTTATATTGTTTTGATGATCCCTATCTGGGGTTTTTCGTCAGCTACCAATACACTGGTTAGCTATGTGATAGGAGCGAAACGCGCTGCTGAGGTTCCTTCAGTAATTTTTAAGAATGTGATGCTGACCTTCCTGGCAGTCACAGTATTTGTATTGCTCAGCATCTCAGTTCCGGAATTGATATTAAGGATTTATACCAACGACACTGTGCTGATAATGGCTTCCAAACCTGTGTTTTTTGTGATAAGCTTTGCAGCCATGATGCTTTCAATTGCTTTCATTATTTTCAGTGGTGTGTCAGGAACAGGAAAGACACAAATTTCACTCATTATAGAAGTTATAACCATTATGTTATATCTTCTGACAACTTATTTAATGATTCATGTGTGGCATGTTAATATAAAAGTAATCTGGACAACAGAATACATTTATGCTGCCACCCTGGGATTATTGTCTTTGCTGTATCTCTGGAAAGGGAATTGGAAAAAGGGAAACCTATAAATGATATTTTCCTTCTTGAAAAGATTAACTTATTGCATGATCTCCCGGATAATTTTAAGCAGTATTAATGATCATAGATGGATTAGAGTATTTAGCCATAATCGTCCTGGTAAATAATTGGAAATTCTCTGGCATTGCTTTGTTTTCTTGGTTCGAAGCCATTAACGGGATTCAAACATATTAAAAAGCCCTGTTGCCTTTGTTAATTTGTCATTAATAAATTATAGGCAGAAAGCTTTTTTTGAGAATAATCTAATCAGAAATCTGGTGTTGATACATATGGACATCCTGTTGTGGGAACGGTATAGAAATGCCTTGTGCATCGAATGATTTCTTCACATTTTCCACCATTTCAAAATACACATCCCAGTAATCGGATGCATTGACCCAAACTCTTACTACAAGGTCAACAGAGCTTGCACCAAGTTCATTTACAGCAATAAAGGGTTCTGCAGGATCATTAATGATTCGATTATCGGATTTTATAAGGCCCATGATGATCCCTTTGGCTTGATCAATATCATCGTTATATCCGATTCCAAACAGAAAATCAACCCGGCGCTTTTCTTCAGCAGAGTAATTGGTTAGGATCCCATTAATTACCTGGGCATTAGGCACTACAATGGTCTTGTTGTCGACGGTTTTAAGTATTGTATGAAAGACCTGTATGGCATTGACTGTCCCCATTTCACTTTGTATTTTTATAAAGTCACCAACTTTGTAGGGTTTCATGAAAAGGATGAAGATACCACCGGCAACATTTTGTAAAGTTCCGGACAAGGCCATGCCGATCCCGATTCCAATGGAAGCAAAAATGGCAATAAATGCTGCTATTTCAACGCCTGCCATGCCAATAACAGTAATGATGAGGATTATTTTTAAAACAATGGATAGCAAGCTTTTAAGGAAAGTTTTTAAAGACGGATCAATTTCCTTGCGCTCCATCATTTTAAATACGCCACGGGTTAATAATTTTATCAACCATAACCCGATGATAAGAGTAACAATGGCCAATAAAAGTGTTGGGCCATAATCCATTACTAGCTCCACCGCATAATTAATGTGTTTGTTAACATCCATAATAAAAGGTTTAATGAGAAAATATTACATTTACTAATTGTGTTTGATTTTCTCTTAACAATGAAATTTTAATTTGGTTCAAAAATAATGTAAAGTAAACTATATGAAAATAAAAGTTGTACATACTCATGACAAGCGTATCAACCGGCTGAGGCCATTTCTTTATGGGGTTGCAGCATTATTGATAATTGTTTTGGTCATGAGTTTTCTGGTTGAATGGTATTTGGAGCGAATGGTTCAGGATGCAATAGAGAAACAGCAAAGTGAAATCTCAGTTCAAATTGAAGACCTGGATGTTGATTTGTTAAGCCGGTCTATTGAGCTGAATGGCATAAAGGTGTTTCCCCGGGATAACCAAAGCCATATCATGAGAATAAAAGGAATATTGATCAATAAATTCAGGATTCTTCCATTTTTGATCAAAAAGAATATTCATTTGAGCAGCATCGGGATAATTAATCCTGAATTTAAAGGCGATGCCGGTTATTTTATTGCAAAGCTCAGGGAAAGTTCAGGGAAAGATTCCCTGGAAATAGAGAAGGGATCTGGCATTAATAAAATTATCCTAAATTCGATTTACATCGATAATTTTATAGTAGATGTCATCAATGTTCCTTCAGTTTTTGATACGGTTGTATTTCAGGATATGGATTTTTCTATAAGGGCATTGGAATTTGACTTTCAGGATACCATGAACGCCCCCGGATTTTCATTTGAGAAGTTCACATTAAAGATGGCAGGAGCGAAGGTTGTACCGAAGGGAGTAATGTATTCCTTTGATTTGTCATCACTTTTTATAAACACACAGGATTCCATTATTGCAGTTGATTCATTCCTGCTTGTCCCCCATTATAGTGAAAAGGATTTTGGATGGAAAAACAAAAAGCAAACCGACAGGTTTTCAATAAGTTTGCCTGCTCTGAGCCTTGAAGGCATTGATTTTGATAAAATGCTGTTATCTAAAGAAGCAAATATAAGGAGGCTTAATATTGAAAAACCTGATGTAAAGATATACAGGGATAAAAATGTGCCTTTTGATTTTACAAATTTTCCGTTGCTACCTCAATCTGCCATAAACAAAATAAAAGTTCCACTTGCAATTGATTTGATCAGAATAAATGATGCCCATATAAATTATAAGGAATTGGTTGAAAATGGGATAGTTCCGGGAAATGTCACTTTATCCGGCTTTGACATAAGAGTAGTTAATGCACACAATAGAATTAGCCGGAACATTCCATCAAATGACATGCTGATCTATGGGAGCGGGAGATTATACGATGCCGGAGATCTGAGCGTCAACATCACAATGCCAATGGATGTAGAAAAGGATACATTTTCATTTCATGGTACCCTGGGTTCGATGGCTGTTGTTCCTGTAAATGAAATGGCAGTTCCCAACGGAAAGATCCTTTTAAAGTCAGGATCAGTGGAATCGGTTGTTTTCAGTGCAGAAGCCAACAATGATTTTTCTGCAGGTGAGATTAAAATGATCTATGAAGATGTTAAAATGGAAATTCTGAAGAAAGATAACCTGCATGATGGTAAAGGTTTTTTATCTGCCATAGCACAAGCAGCTATTGTGTCTTCTAATCCCAAAGGAAAACGACCACCGAGAATAGGTGAAATGTTTTTTGAAAGAGACAAAAACAAAGGCGCAATCAATTTTTTGTGGAAAACAGTTTTTTCCGGAATTAAAGCAACAATTAACCCTTTTGGCAAGGCTCATAAGGATAGCTCGAATGGAAAAAGAAAAAAGATGAATAAAAGTTAGATCAGTTTTTTTCTTTTTAGTTCACGGAATACTTTTCTGGCAAGTGACTCTGCAAATTTCTGAGTGTTCTTCGGATCGAAAGAAGATGATTGGGCTGTCCAAACCAACATATCACCCTGTTACTGTATAAGTTTGTTTCCATTTTTACAATCAGGTCTTTACGGAAATATCCCGGAGAATGGATCATGTTGTAATTATTCAGGTAATAAGTATAATAGTTGAAATAATACTGTGGGAAAACCATGCCCGGATCAGGAACAAACGTCTCAGTTTCTTTTGTTCCCATCATCCTGAAAACCAATATAGCATCAATATCCAGGCTGTCGAACTTCATTTCAAACTGATAATATTTAAAGGATGTATCACTTTTCATTTTGGTATAAGAAGGAATGGCATTTATCCCTTTCTTATTAAAAAATGCAGCAGTTGAGGTTTCAAAGATTTTTCTTTGTTCCGGGTTTTCTGATAATTCAAGGATGATGATGTTCTTAAATTTTTTTGCCTTATAATATGGATCATTCCAGGATGTATGCAGGCTTGTGGAGCATGAAGTCAATAAGATTAGTCCTGTTATACCCAGTATAAAAAATTGCCGTTGCATTGTTTTCATTGTTATAATTTGATTACTGAAAATAATAGTTGTATAGTGTGTTCCCGGATCCTGTAATTATGTTTAGCTGTCCGTTATTCAAGAGGCTTCCCACAAGGATCTGGGTTTTGCCGACCATATCGGGTGTACTTAGCAAGTCCCCGTCTTTATCAAATAAATAGATCTTCTTTGTTGCATCAGAAACAATCCCAATGATGCTTTCAGACTTAGAAAGTGGAATTATAACAGGAGAGGAGCCTATTTCATTCTTAAATTCAAAGGACATAATTGGATTTTTGAATCGGTCAAAAACGTATAGTTGGTTTTTATCCAGGAAAATGAAATCTTTGTGGCCATTTCTGTCAAAATCTTCATAAAGAAAATGATGTTTCGGTGAGAATGCACCAAAATCTGTTTGGTTAATTCTTCCATTGGTATTAACATAAGTTAGTTTTCCTGTTTCATCCGTGGTGAGCATGGCCCCTTTGCTGCTGTTTGTATTGTTCTCGTAAAATACCGAATTGCTGGCATTGATCAAAGGTTCTTTAAGGATGATCCTGTCTTCACCTCTTCTGTTGCAAATTCTAATATTTCCAATAATATCGGTAATAACAATATAATCCTTGTTAAAGGCTCTGATATGTTGGACCGGATCCTCAACCTGATTTTTTGCCAGGGGTTTTTTCCAACCCTGAACAGGAATCCCTTTTTTATCGAAATTGTAAATCCTGTTATCTTCCATGGCAAGCATAATTCTGTAATTTTTATCCCCATCATAATCAAAAACTGCTATTCCGTTGGTGGCTTTGCCGGGCAAACGGACTGGATAATCTTCCACATCTCTGCCCTTGAGGTCGATGAGATAAATATGATCTTCGGTATTAAAGAGGTATTGTAGCTTTCCGTTTCGATAATAATCAATCAGATGCACATCGCTAATCACCGTTTCTCCAATCAGGCGTTTCCATAAAATCTTACCGTTATGGTCGATGAGGTACATTTGATTTGATTTATCGAAGACTACAATTTTCAATGTGTTGGTTCTATGATCTTTGACAAAATATGGTTGTCCGGTGATTTCATCTTCAAGTGTTACTTTCCATATAGCATAATCTTCCTGTATATAAGAGGGATTGTATTTTATATACATGCTTGTATAAAACATATAGTTGATGTAGCTAAATTGCATAGCAATTCCTTCGAAATTCCTTAAAATTTGTGAATGTTTCCAAAGGAAATTTTAGACCTACTCCTAAGGTATTGCTTTATGTAAATCTGGAAGGTTTCTGAGGTTCAGATATAAAAGAATATTGGAATGATCAGAAATATTGTCGGCAAATTTCTTGAAGTTGATGTTGTTTTTTAGTGATTTACCAGATTCAAACCCATTGATATAATTCTCAATGGCAGCAAAAGAGTTGGCGAAAATAAAATAATCCTCAATGTTTGTATAGTACTGACTGTCATATCCTTCGAATAAACTTCCGAAAAGCAATGACATGATATGCGGCGCATAGACTTTTTTTATTTCGTATCCTTTATGGTTCAATACAAAATTCCTGTCATAAATAACAGCGAGGTTTTTTTTCGCTCTTTCCGGGTTTGAAGCATTAATTACGGTGTAAATATTTTCATCCATTTGTCCCAACCCGGTTTGTGTAATTACAAGTGCAAATTCTTTTCCTATCCAGGGGATGAAGTATTTCAGGATGTCCCTGCTGGTTGTATTATTCATGTGGGATAACTTCGCCACATAATTATCATACAATCCCCTGTTTCTAAGAAGTTCAAGATATTTATTGTGCACAGTTGTGAAATCACTGAAACCGAAATGCATCAGAAGATTTGTATTGTAGGGAAGGATTCTGGTAACATTAGTTTTTTGGGGTTTTTCGTTCCGGAAGATCCCAAGGTATTGAAAAAGTGAGTCATCAATGGATGTATAACCGTTTAAAAGCATTTCATCACTTTTTAGAATAAGGTCAAGTTCAGTCCAGGATGCCAGGTATTCCATAAATTGCAAAATGCCTTTGTTTCTGTCATTGGCTGCAAGCTGAAGTAATTCAGAAAAATGGGACTGGTTGATAAAAATATTTGCATCCACATTTTTCCCTGAAGTTTCCTGTACTTTCAGATAATCTTCATCATATGTGATACCTCTTTTGTTCATTTGCGCAAGAGATTCAATGAGGAGACCTTTATTCAGGCTGCCTGTAAAAACACCCCGGTTTATGCTGTAATAAAATGGAGCGGGGTCATCAACACAAACGATTGAATATCCATTTATTTCGATGATCTCAGAGGGACGTTTACCGGTGAAGGAATAAAAGAAATTAACTATCGCCGACTCACCTGTACTTTTTGGTAGTCCGGAAATAAACAGTATGGATGGCAATTCAGCAGAGTCTGGATGAACGGATATATATTGTTTTTGACTTTTGAATACGTTCTTTATTTCAGGATAAATCAGAGCAACGGAATCAAGCCTGTTGATCTTATTGGCAAACACTTTAAATCCCTGTATTTTAGACAATTCGGAATAAATTTCATTGTTTTTGCTTAAGTTGTTCCATTGATCCAGGAAATTTTCGAATTCAACAAAAAGAAGTGAGGATGAAGGAATTGCTTCGACCGGAGGGATCATTGGTTTCTTATAATGCCTGTAAATCATATAACCTGCCCCGATAAATACAAGCACCACTGCAACGGAAAAGATATATGTGATGACTTTACGCATACTTTTCATTTTCTCAAATGCACCCAAAACCAAAAGTAAGATTAAATCGCCGTTTAATCACATACATAACGTAATTTAAACTAACAGTGATATGTTAATTATCAGAATAGTTTTAGCTGTTGTTTTGTTTTAAAGCTTATCCTGTGATACGGGCATTTCCCATGTGCAAGAATTGCTGCAATATGTTCATTGGTGGGATATCCTTTATTTTTTTTCCAATTGTATTGCGGATACTTATGATGCAGTTCAATCATATATTCATCTCTGTATGTTTTAGCCAGGATTGATGCAGCTGCAATGCTTTTATATAAGGCGTCTCCCTGAACAATACACTGATGGCTTATATGGGTTTCATTGATAAACCTGTTGCCATCGATCAGAACAAATGAAGGATTTACAGACAATGTTCTGATGGCTTCATTCATTGCTTTATACGTAGCATTCAGGATATTTATTTCATCTATGGTTTCGTTTTCCACAAAAACAACAGAAAATGATATGGCCGATTTTTCTATAATGGTTCTTAGTCTTTCCCTGTGTTTCTGTGAAAGCTTTTTGGAATCATCGAGCATTGGTTCGTCAAAATCTTCCGGCAGGATAACAGCGGCTGCAGTAACGGGTCCGGCAAGACAGCCCCTTCCTGCTTCATCGCAACCCGCTTCATTGTGGTTTATGGAATAAAATTGTTTAAGCATGGCCCGAAAGCAGGTTGTTATTAATGAATAGCAGAATTATCAATGCCCAGAGAAGAATATTCAACCATCTTGATTTGGTTAGTTGGCCCAAATGATAAGAAATGAAAACGGTTGCTGGTAAAAAGAGCAAGGAAGAAACCCAGATAAAGTCCATGTAATCCTGGAATAACAGAACGATTGCTATTAAGAGCATCCAGAGGGTTATGAGCATTCTCTTTCTCACAAGGATATTTTTAACCTGAATGGTTTTCAAGTAATAAATAAAAGAAATAACAATGATGAGCCCCCAAATCCCTGCAATGAGATATTCAATAAGTGACATCCTGGGTTGTATATCCAGGGAAAACATAAAAAACCCTTTATATTTGCTAAATTCCAGTTCCGGACTGTTCGTCAGGTAATAATACGAAAAAAGATATATGTATGGAATGAAGGCGCCTATGACAGGGATCAGCCAATCTCTCCATGAAGATACGCTGAAAGCAACCAGGGTTATGTAGATGAGTGGTATCAGATAAATTACCGGAAAGCAAAACAGAGAACCCAATGAAATATAGAAACCAGCGCTAAGAATATTCCTGTCAATTTCTGTTTTTTCATAACATCGCAATAACTTTCCAAAGGCAATAATAACAAAAATCAAAGCCATTGAACAAGGTTGAAAGACCAGTGTTTCAGGGATTAAGCTTCCGGCAAGGATGGTTAAAAAGGCTGGAATAATGCTGTTTCTGGGAATAATCTGGTTGGATATGAGAATGTTGGACAGTAAAAATGCCTGAATATACAGACAAATCAAACCAATCATCGGGCCCAGATATGGTGCCCTGGAAATCCAGTTGTTTATCAGGTTAAATGCTGGTTGTAAAACAATTTTCTCATTGAAGATCTCCGGTTTTAACAAGTGGTTGAACCAAAAGAAAATACCCAGCAAAAACAGCGTTATGAATTGAGGGAAATAGCTCGAATTGTAAAAGCGTAAAAGCATATTTTTCAAGCTTGAAATTTTTCCAGGTCAGAACCTAAATCCCGCCTGTAATACATTTTTTCAAATTTTATCTTATCAGCATTTTGGTATGACTTTTCTAAAGCATCTTTCATGTCTTTTCCCAGCGATGTGATTGCTAATACCCTGCCACCGTTTGTCAATACAATTTTTTCTTCCTGGTCATAAGCAGTACCGGCATGAAAAATTATAGATTCATCAATATTTTCCAATCCCTTAATAGACTTTCCTTTTTCATATTTTTCAGGATATCCACCTGAGACAAGCATAATGGCAGTGGAATACCTGGGATCTATTTCAATTTTTGAGCTTTTAAGGTTTCTATTTGCAATACCTTGGAAAAGTTCAAGTATATCCGATTTTATTCTTGGAATAACGCTTTCGGCTTCAGGGTCACCCATTCTGGCATTGTATTCTATAAGGTAAGGGTTTCCTTCAACATTCATAAGTCCGAAAAATATAAAGCCCTGGTAACTAATGCCTTCTTTTGTTAATCCATTGATGGTAGGGCGGATTATCCTGTCCTCTACTTTTTTCATAAAATCATTATCAGCAAAGGGGACAGGGGAGATGGAGCCCATTCCACCTGTATTGAGACCTGTGTCTCCTTCTCCAATTCTTTTATAATCTTTTGCTTCAGGGAGCAGTATATAAGAATTTCCATCGGTTAGAACAAAAACTGACAATTCTATTCCATTAAGAAATTCTTCGATAACGACCTTAGCGCTTGCATCGCCGAATTTTTCTTCAATCAGCATTGCATTTAATTCCTGTTCAGCATCTTCGAATGTTTCGCATATTAAAACCCCTTTGCCTGCAGCCAGTCCATCTGCCTTAATTACATATGGAGCCTGAAATTCTTTCAAATAGCTCATTGCTTCATTGATTTCATTTCTTGTAAAAGTGCGGTGTTTTCCTGTGGGGATATTATGCCTTTGCATAAATTCTTTTGCAAAGTCTTTGCTGCCTTCCAGCATAGCAGCTTTCCTGACGGGTCCAATTACAGCAATATTTCCAAGTTCTGGTTTTTCCAGGAAATAATCATGTATTCCTGCTACCAGTGGAGCTTCCGGACCAACAACTATGAGTGAGATGTCATGGTCAATGGCAAACTGGCCTATTTGTCCGAAGTTATTCGTATCAAGGTCAACATTGTACCCATGCTGTAATGTGCCTGCATTGCCCGGGGCGATGAACAATTTTTTCAATACTGGGCTTTGAGCAATTTTCCAGGCCAAAGCGTGTTCTCTGCCACCTGATCCTAAGATTAATACGTTCATATATTTGTCTTTTTAATTTCGGACAATATCTTTTCCATTGAATTCCAAAGACCTTCAGCAGTTTTATCCCAATTAAATAACATCCTTCTTTCTCTTCCCTTTTCGATCAGAACTTTTCGTAATTGCTCATTCAGAGCGATTTTTGTCAAGGCATCTGAAATGGATCCGACAGAGAATGGATCAACCAGCATTGCTGCATCTCCGGCTACTTCAGGCATGGAAGTTACGTTTGATGTAATAACCGGAGTATCACAAAAAAAGGCTTCGACAATAGGAATGCCAAATCCTTCAAAATAGGATATGTATGTAAGAGCAAGGGCAGACGCTATTACTTGGTGAAGCTCTGTGGCGGAAAGCCGCCCGCCAAAAACTACTTCTTCTTTGAAAAACATACTTTCATAGGCATTTTTAATGTCTTTGGTCCACCATTTTTTATTGCCAATTACAAGCAGTTTTACACTTGATTCTGAATTTTTCCTGAAATGATCAAAAGCTTTAAAAAGCCTGGCAAGATTTTTTCTGGGATGCAGGGCGCCAACGAAAAGGAAATATTCACTGCCGGAAGTGAACTTCTTCTTGATGTCATCTTTAATTTTTTTTGAGACAGGCTTGAATTTTTCATTGGCCCCATTATAAACCACATCGATTTTAGATTCGGGGATATTGTATTGATTGATGATGTCCCTTTTTGAAAACTCCGAAACCGTTACAATTCTATCTGCTTTTCTGGCATATTTAGGGAAATAACGACGATAATAAAATCTTTCTGTTACGGGCAGATCTTCAGGATAGTGTTCAAAGTTAAGATCATGAAAAACAGCAAGAGAAGGGATGTCTGAGGTTAGGGATAAATATGCATCCGGAGACAGGAACATATCCGCGCCAATTTCTTTTAATGCTCTGGGAAGACTATATTCAAACCAGATATAATATAAAACCGGATGCCTGGCTTGTGGGGATATTACAATAGGATGAACGTTTTTGCTGAAGATAAAAGACTCGTCAAATTTCCTGTCGAAAATAAAATAAAAATCATGTTCGGGATGATCCTTTGTGATTCTTTTTAATGATTCATAGGCTACCCAACCGATACCTTCCAGTTTGTTTTTTATTAATAGACGGGTGTTAACTGCTATTTTCAAGGTTCAATGAAGTTGTGCAAATTTTTATCTATATTCAGGAGTAATATTCAGGATGCTTTGATTATAAATGATAAATTTGTGCAAATTTATGACTTTTTTATGAAGGCTGATGTTTCAAAAGGGATCGGTCAGGAGAAAATGCACTTAATAAGCGGCTCTTACCAATGCAAAGAAAATTTATAACAAATCTTGCGCTTTTGTTGTTTCTTAACTTGCTGGTTAAGCCTTTCTGGATCCTTGGGATTGACAGGTCTGTGCAAAATCTCGTTGGTGCAGAATCATATGGTTTTTATTTTATACTTTTTAATTTTTCTTTCCTTTTCAACATCCTGTTAGATCTGGGTATTACAAATTTTAATAACAGGAACATCGCACAAAACAAGCATTTGCTGAACAAACACTTCAGCAGTATTGTCATAATAAAGTTTTTTTTGGCGATTTTATATACTGTAGTAACATTCAGTATTGCTTTACTGATAGGCTATAAGGGAGATAAGCTTTATTTACTGGGTTGGATTTGCTTTAATCAATTTTTATTGTCTTTCATGCTGTATCTGCGTTCAAATATTTCAGGATTGTTGATGTTCAGAACTGACAGTATGTTATCTGTCCTTGACCGGTTGCTTATGATCCTTTTCTGTGGAGTTCTTATCTGGGGCAATTTTTCTGGCCTTGAATTTACAATAGAGTGGTTTGTTTATATGCAAACCCTGGCGTATTCAATAGCAGTGCTTATAGCCATGGCTATTGTGATTAAAAAGGCAAAATTTACCAGGCTCAACTGGAATCCTGTATTCTTTTTGATGATATTAAAACAAAGTTTGCCTTTTGCTTCACTTGTTTTATTGATGACCATTTATTACCGAAGTGATTCTATACTGATCGAGAGGATATTGCAGGATAACTCCGGTGATGAACAATCAGGTATTTATGCCCAGGCTTTTCGTCTGCTCGATGCAGCAAACATGATACCTATGTTGTTTGCAGTTCTGTTGCTTCCTATTTTTTCCAGGATGATCAAAAACAATGAGAATGTAATAGGCATGGTGAGGTTATCCTATTCAATGTTATTTACCCTTTCAATTATAGTGTCAATAGGATCAGCTTTTTACAGTTATGAATTAATGGATTTACTCTATCTGGAGAATATCCCGGAGGCCTCGGCAATTTTTGGAAAGATCATGTTTTCCTTTGTTGCAATTTCAGCCATTTATGTATTTGGTTCACTACTTACAGCCAATGGTAATCTTAAGCAGTTGAACATAATCAGCATAGCTGCACTTTTGGTAAATTTTGCCATTAATTTTGTTTTGATTCCCAAATTTTTAGCCGAAGGAGCAGCATGGGCCAACCTTGCAACACAATTTACTGCTGCCATACCACAGGTTTGGCTGGCTTACAGGGTGTTTAATATCAAACTGGATGGCAAATTTATTGTAACACTTGTATTATTTATTGTTGGTGTGATAATCATTACCTGGACATGTCGTATGCTTCCATTGAGATGGGAGGCAGGTTTTTTGATTATGGTGGTTGCCTCGTTTTCTTTATCACTAATTTTAAAATTATTTAATATCAAAGGCCTTCTTAAAATTATCTCCAACAAAAGTGAATTGAAATAATGTTGGACGATATTGTTAATGATCGTTGCAGTTTAAATAAAATTTTCTATTTTTGACCCTCTTAATTAATATACAACCGGCCATATGATTGTTTTCAAGGAAAACGGCGAATTCGATTCTTCAGGTCTTTTGTTTTTTATGTATAAGTGGAGAAAGCCATTGATCATTGTTTTTGTCATTTCGGTTCTGGCTTCCCTGCTTTTTTCGTCGCCATGGTTTATTACACCAAAATATAAGTCTACGGTAATTATGTTTCCAGTGGCAACGAATTCTGTATCCAAGGTATTGATCAGTCAGACTTCTGCTATAAAAGAAGATATCCTGGGATTTGGAGAGGAAGAACAGGCAGAGCAAATGCTCCAGATACTGAACTCAAACAAAATAAGGGACAAAGTAATCGAGAAATTCGATTTGATGAAGCATTATGATATTGATACTTCTTCAAAATATAAGATGACCAAGCTCATCAGGGAATATGAAAGTAACATTACATACCGGAGAACAGAGTATATGGCGGTGAGGGTTTGGGTATTGGATAAGGATCCAGTAATGGCAGCCAACATGGCCAATACAATTGCTGAACAGCTTGACTCTGCCAAAAACCAGATGCAAAAATCAAGGGCCAAAATGGGATTGCAAATAGTTGAAAAAGAATATCGTGAACTTGAAGGAGAAATACAACAAATTGTTGATTCATTGAAATGGATTGGAAAGCAGGGAGTCCATGATTATGAATCACAGTCAGAAGTATTAAACCAGCAATTGGCTATATCCATTAGCAAGGGGGATAATCGTGCTGTTAAGGCCATTGAAAAGCGATTGGATGTACTTGCTGATTATGGAAGCACCTTTCTTTCACTGAAAAATGCACTGGAATTTAAAACAGAGCAAATAACATTATTAAAGGCAAAATTGGAGGAGGCCCGCGTTGATGCCGAACAGGAATTGCCACAGAAATTTGTTGTCAATGATGCATATGTTGCAGAAAAGAAGTCATACCCAATAAGGTGGGTAATTGTTATGATTTCTACTTTCTCTGTGTTACTGATCACAATACTTATCATTTTGGTTTTGGATAATCTGTCAAAGATTCGAAGGCCTTCCGGGAAAAGTTGAATTTTTAAAGGAATAAAAAGTATAATCTCTTATAATAAATACCCTATGAAAGAATATAACAATAATGTGAGCATAGCCCGCATATTGTGGAAATGGAAGTATCATTTAACTATCATTACTGCCATTGCAATTATTCTGGCTGTTATTTTTTCAAGCCCGTTTTTTATAACACCGAAGTATAAATCTGTTGCAGTTGTTTATCCGGCCAACATAACTTCATATTCTGATGAAAGTGAGACAGAACAGATGCTTCAGATCATGCAGTCAAAAGATATCAAAGACAGTGTTATCAAGAAATTTGATCTTGCACAACATTATGATCTTGACTCCAGTTATAAATATTTCTATACGGTTTTATACTATGAATATGGCCAGAATGTCAGCATAAATAAAACGCCTTATGAATCGGTGGAAATTGTAGTTATGGATGAAGATCCCCAAATGGCTTGTGATATAGTTAATGCCGTTCTAAATTTTTATGATAAAAAGGTCAGGAACCTTCATAATGACAAATACCTGGAAGTTATCAAAATGTATGAATACATCCTGGCTCAAAAGAGGAATGGGATTGATTCTTTGCAGAAGGAATTAAGCCATTTAAGTAAAAAATACGGACTGATTGATTATGATGCACAGGCGCTTGAGGTAACCAGGGGTAATCTGAAAACGATCATGGGGGCTTCCAAGGGTAATATTAACCAAAGTGAAGTAAACCGTTTACTGGAAAATATGCAGGAGAAAGGCGGGAAATTGATAGATCTGGTTGAGTCCATCAGGCATGAAGCCAGAACATATGCTGATCTTAAAGTAGAATATGAAAATTATGTGCGTTTTTACACGGACGAGCTTTCATACAGCAACATCATTACACCACCATTTCCTTCGGATAAAAAGGCCTACCCGGTTAGATGGCTCATCGTTGTATTTACTGCCCTGGCAGTATTCTTCCTGACAGCAATCATCGTAGTTATTTATGATAAATATCGCTACCAGATACAGGAAGAACTTAAAGCTATTAAAAGAGAGGATAAATAATAATTTCTGTTTTTTTGGAAAGATTAGAGAAATATAAGTTTTACATTATATACGGGATAAGCATTTTGTTTATCCTTTTTAACTGTTATTTAATTGCTCATGAGAGGTTTTGGGGATTGTTGGCACCTTTGGCGATTGTTTTGCTATTGATGTACATCTTCTCCCTCGATAAACTTATTCTCTTGATCACTTTTCTAACTCCTTTGGCCGTCAATTATAAAAACCATGAACTGGGTGTGGGCATTTCTCTGCCTACCGAACCTTTGATGGCCGGAGTTCTTGTATTGTTTATTTTAAGAATATTCATGGATGGTGGTTATAACAGGAAAATTCTAAACCACCCGGTTACCATTGCTATTATTGCCAACCTTGTTTGGTTGTTTATAACAGTTATCACCAGTGAGATACCTTTCGTTTCGATTAAGTTTATGTTAGCCAGGCTTTGGTTCGTGGTTCCTTTTTTCTTTATGGGAGTGATTATTTTCAGGAAATATAAAAATATTAAGCTTTTTCTTTGGTTGTATGCTATTCCATTGGGTGCAATAATAATCTATACCTTATCAAATCATGCAATGTTAGGGTTTGACAAGCCGTCCAGCAATATGGTGATGAAGCCCTTTTATAATGATCATACAGCCTATGGCGCTATTCTTGCCATGTTTATTCCCATTTTTCTTGGCTTCAGTTTTAACCGGCAGTTTACAAAGAGATACAGGATGATTTCTCTGGGCATTCTTACTGTTATGGTAATAGGGATAATTTTTTCCTATAGCCGGGCTGCATGGATTAGTGTGTTTTTTGGGGCTGTTTCCTATCTGTTGATTTATTTCAGGATTAAATTTAAGTATATCCTTTCCGGGGTATTGGTTCTTGCCGGCTTGTTTTATCTGTTTCAGTTTCAGCTTATAGACAAGTTGGAAAAGAATAAACAGGATTCTTCTACAGATTTTATGGAACACATTCAATCCATATCAAATATTTCGTCTGATGCCAGTAACCTTGAAAGGATCAACAGATGGAACTGTGCCATCAGGTTATTTAATGAAAGGCCTGTTTTTGGATGGGGACCGGGGACTTATCAGTTTGTTTATGCTCCATTTCAAAGGTCTAAAGAAAAAACGATCATAAGCACCAATGCCGGCGATATGGGAAATGCCCATAGTGAATATATTGGACCCCTTTCAGAGTCCGGTGTACTCGGTATGCTTACTTTTATAGCAATCATGATTGCAGTATTATACACAGGATTAAGGGTTTACAAACATGCAAAAAACCCTCAGACCAAGTTCATGTCACTTGTTATTGTCATTGCTTTAATAACATATTTCACACATGGACTGTTGAATAATTTCCTGGATACAGATAAAGCATCAGTTCCTTTCTGGGGATTTATCGGAATAATTGTTGCCCTTGATGTTTTCCTGAAAGACAAAACAAAAGAAGAAGTTGACAAGGAAGACAATGTTGTTGAAAAGAAGGAATGATTATTATTTATTTAGAATCATTGCTGTTGATATTATTACCCTGCTCTTTCACCATTTGTTTCAGTGTGGCAATTTCTCTCCATTTTTTTCTGGCTTCTTCTGCGGGAGCGCCATAGTATGTTTTGTTGCCTTCAATGGTCTTGTCAACAGCTGAATTAGCCAGGATGACAGCATTTTCTCCGATCACCAGATCTTTATTGATGCTTACCCTTCCCCAAAGGATTACCCTGTCTTCTATTTTTGTTACGCCGGCAATGGCACAATGCGAAGCAATCAGACAGAATTTACCGATAAGAGTATCATGCCCGATTTGAATATGGTTGTCCAGCTTTGTGTATTCCTCAATAATGGTATCACCTGTAACACCTTTGTCGATGGTTGTGCAAGCTCCAACTTCAACATTATTACCAAGAATGACCCTGCCACATGAATGGAACTTCAAGGTTTCCTTTTCCCTTCTTTGGAAATAAAATCCATCTGCTCCAATAACAGCACCAGAATGAATGACGACATTATCGCCTAAAATACAATTATCGTAAATGCTTGCATTGGCATGAATGAGACAGTTTTTTCCAATGGTTACATTGTTTCCGACAAAGGCTCCGGGCTGGATAATTGTTCCTTCGCCTATTTGGGCATCGGGACTTATCATTGCATTGCTTGCATGGAAGGGTTGAAAGTATTGTATTAGCTTATTGAAATCAACAAAAGGGTCCGGTGTGATAATGAGTGCTTTGCCATCAGGACAAGGAATATCCTTATTGATAAGAATGGTAGTAGCTTTTGAGCTGAGGGCTTTGTCGTAATACTTCGGATGATCAACAAATGTAATATCTCCATTTTCGACCATATGTATCTCGTTGATACCTGATATTATGAAGTCGGGATCTCCTATATATTTAGCATTTATTATACCTGCCAGATCTTTAAGTTTAATTGCAGGGTCCAGTTTCATAGCCTTGAAATTGATGTGGTGAAATTATTTGTTGACCCTCTCGGAATAATCTCCCGTTCGGGTATCTACCTTTATAATGTCACCAATATTGATGAATAAGGGAACTTTGACAATGGCATCTGTTTCTACTTTTGCTTCTTTTAATGCATTTGTGGCAGTGTTTCCTTTCTCACCGGGTTCTGTATAAGTAACTTTTAGTTCAACATATGCGGGAAGTTCACAGGAAATGGGAGTTTCAGTTTCAGTATGATACAGGATTTCTACCACTTGGTTTTCCTTCATCAGGTCAGGAGCATTGATCAGGTCATGCTGAATAAATGTCTGTTCAAACGTTTCATTATTCATAAAATGAAATGTGTCACCTTCTTTATATAGGAACTGATAAGGTCTTCTTTCCACTCTTTGTACGTTCACTTTTACCCCTGCAGGAAATGTATTTGGAAGGACTTTTCCGGTTTTTAAATTCTTTAGCTTTGTTCTGACGAAAGCAGCTCCTTTTCCTGGTTTCACATGCTGAAACTCAACTATGGTATAAAGGTCGTTGTTGTACTCTATGACCAGTCCATTTTTAAAATCAGCTGTAGATGCCATATATTTATCTTTATTTGTTAGACTTCTGATTTTTGAAATTTCGTATATCCTTTCATGATCCCTCTTGTTGATCTTGAAATAAACGCGAGGATCTCGTCTCTTTCAGGTGATGCAGGGATTTCAGCTTCAATAAAATTGATAGCCTGAGATACATTTTTGCTTTTCAGATAAATGAATCTGTATATATCCTGAATGTGGTTGATCTGTTCATTGGTGAAACCTCTTCTTCGAAGCCCAATAGAATTGACGCCAACATATGAAAGTGGTTCGCGAGCTGCCTTTACAAATGGAGGAACATCTTTTCTGATGAGGGACCCACCAGAAATCAAGGAGTGGGCTCCGACCTGGACGAATTGGTGCACAGCCGCAAGTCCTCCAACGATGGCCCAATCGTCAATTTTGATATGACCACCGAGCGTTGCAGCATTGGCAAGGATGACATTGTCGCCTATTATGCAATCATGTGCGACATGAACATAAGCCATGAGTAAACAATTATTACCCACAACGGTTTCATAACTTGCCTTTGTGCCACGGTTGATTGTGGTAAATTCACGTATGGTGGTATTGTCTCCTATTTTTACAATGGTTTCTTCCCCGTCGAATTTCAGGTCCTGCGGATCTGC
>JAGYLD010000159.1 GCA_018401355.1 Bacteroidales bacterium | reverse complement strand
GGTACAGGGAAAGAACGTGTATAAAAACCTTGGCTTTACCCTGAATTTTAAATGGGTGGATGATTATTACTGGGATGCGGTATTTGCAAGCGGACCTGTACCCTCATACCATACCCTCGATGCACAGTTGAGCTATGGTTTCCCAAAGTGGTATTCAACACTCCGGGTTGGCGGTTCAAACATCTTGGGTGAAAAGTATATACAAGCTTTTGCGATGCCTGAGATAGGGGCGTTTTATTATGTTTCCTGGACCTTTGATTTCAGTTTTAAAAACTAAAATATCCATTACGTAGTTAATTTTTATTTATTCTGTCTTTTGATTTTGTACCTGACGAAGGTATTTATCCATGAAACCCCAGTTAATATGCTGGGGTTCTTTTTTCCATCTGTTTTCCAATAAATCTTTGTATTGCTTTACGATATATTCAACCCTTTTGTTGTGGTTCATTTCCTCTGAACCTTTGTCCAACGAATCTTCCAGATGATAAGTGAGTTTTCCCAAATTATCGCTGGTGATGAAAATGGGTATGATGTCGGCTTCCGTGCTTATTCCCAGTTCGGCAAAACTTCCTCTGAACCCTCTAATCCTGCCAAGAAATTCCATGGTAATGCTGCTTTTCCCGTGATAGCCATCACCCAGGATATGGAAGATGCCACCGTTTTTGAGGATTTCCCTGGCTTTGAACATAATCTTGAATAGTTCTGAATTGGAATGGTCCTTGAAAACCAACATATTGGGTTTGCGCTTCTCATCCAGTCCGGCAAACTTCATGGATGTGCTTCCTTTGGCCCGGACCACGGTATAAAAATCTTTATAGCCAAAAGCAGGAAAAACGGTCAGGGCGCTCTCTGCAAATCCAAAATGGCTGCTGACGAGCACAACACCTCTGCCGGCACTCAAAGGCTTGTCAATCTTCTCCAGACCCTCAATACGTACATACTTTTTAATTTTACCGGGGCTCATCCTGGAAATGGCCATGGATCTCCATGGGCGCAGAAAATTGCTGATCAGGATATCAGGCAGCAGATCATTTATTACTGGCCCTCCTTCCATGTTGGAAAGAAATTCTTTCAGCAGTCTGATCCTTTTTTTGAAATGGACATTCACTGCGTAATCAGAATTACAAAACCTGAATATGAGGTGTGTTCCTACGGAGTATGGGATAAGCCTGCCTCCCGTATGAGAATTCATGAATTTTACAGCTCGGTGAACGTTTTTTGGTTTGAGTAGTAATGCCACAGTTTAATTGTTATTTTCGATGTGCCTGGCTATGAATTCTATGCTTGGGTTGTCAACAATAAGGTCAATATTGAGTTTGGTTCCGAATCTTTTTTCAATTTCGTCAAAAGCCACAAACAACCTGAGAGAATCCGCACCGGCATCCATGATGTTTGATGTGATGCCAATGGGTTCTGTTTCCAGTATCCTTTCAAAAATTTCCCTGAGCTCTTCTTCCATGGCGGTCCTGGGGCTTATGAGTTTTTCTTTATTCGTGGTTTTGTTCCATTCCGGATCCGGAAGGTCGCGTCGTATGGTTTTGCCGATGTCGTTTTTTGGAAGGGCTTCCATCTCAACAAAAAACGATGGAATCATATAATTGGGGAGCATCCTGATAACAGCAAGTCTTAGGTATTCAGGATCAGGAGGCTTGTTTCCTTTTCTGACATAATATGCTACAATCTGCTTGGTGCCGAATGGATTTTCTTTTACAACTACTGCTACTTCTTTGATCAGTTTATCCATCAAAAGGACATTTTCTATTTCCCCAAGGTCAATCCTGTAGCCCCTGAGTTTAACCATTGAATCACTGCGCCCGACATGTATTATACAACCGTCGGATTGCTTGTAACCCATATCTTTGGTCTTAAAAATTCGTCTGTCCGGGTCTTCAGGATCAGAATGGAAATCCTGAGCTGTTTGTTCGGGTTTGTTCCAATAACCAAGAGCTACATAAGCACTTTTGATAGCGATCTCACCTGTATTATTCGGGTTTTGTCTTTTTCCCTCCTCATCCTGAATGATCATCTCCATGTCACGGACTTCGTAGCCGATGGGAACAATATTGCTTTTGATGACTGTGTTGTGATTAATCTTATAGGCCCTTGAGTAGTAGGCCTCAGTACTGGCATACAGGTTTAATACCATGGCTTGCTTCCTGAGGTGTTGACGGATCTTTTCCACATCACTTCTGTAGAGTGTTTCTCCTCCAACAAGCAATATCCTTAGCTTTCCAAATATCTGGCCCTTTTTAAGTGTAGCGTTGAATTGTCTTAGTATGGAAGGGATCATCAGGGTTATGGAAACTTTTTCTTGTTCCAGCCATTTGGCAAATGCTGTAAAGTTTTCCTTTTTCAGGTCGAAAAGAGAAAGGGAACAGCCATTCAGGATCGCTGTAAGTATGGGCATGGTATGAGCGGAAAATGACAATGAAAAATAAAATGCCAGCCGGTCTGTCGGGTTCACTTCAATATCTTCCGAAAACCTGTCGATAAAATGGACAATGGTTTTATGGCTATGTACCACGCCTTTGGGATGGCCGGTTGATCCTGAGGTGTATATGATCTGGCAATAATCCTGGTCTATGCCATTTTCTCCGGTCAAAGTTTTTTCTTCGATACCTTTGTCGATGTTAAGTACAGGCATAGATCCGGCAAGCATTTTCCCCTGTGAAAAGTTCTGGAGATCCGTAATGAGCATCTTACATTCTGCATCTTCAAACATATACTGGTTACGCTCTGATGGAAAATAGATGTCAAGTGGCACGTAACATTTTCCTGCCTTTAAAATTCCCAGGATGGCAATGATCTGGTTCGGGCCAGGTTGAAGGTAAATTCCAATACGATTATTGATTGTGGAATCATATTCTGATAAATATCCGGCCAGATTGTCAGAAGCTTGATCAAGTTCAGCATAAGTCAGTGAAGTGTCTTTGAACCTAAGGGCTTCTCGTTCAGGAAAAAGTCCTGCAATTCTTTTGAATCTTCCATGGACCGTTTGATCCTCCCGGGTAAATATTACCCTTTCAGAATTAATTCTTTTTCTTTTCAATGATCTTTTCATACCATAAGAGCGTTTCTTCTGCTGCTTTTCTCCAGGAAAACCTGTTGGCCTGTCGCAAGGCATTCAATTGCAGGTCCTGTCTTAACTTCTTGTCCGTCAGAATGATCTTCATCTGCCGGGCTATACTTTCCGGATCACCCGGGTCTGCTGCTAAACCACCATCTCCGGCTATTTCAGGCATGGAGCTGTTATCTCCATAGATTACAGGCGTCATACAATTCATGGCCTCAAGCAAAGGTAATCCGAATCCTTCATAAAATGAAATATAACATAAAGCAAGCGCATCTGAATACAAAAATGAAAGGTCTTCATCATCAACAAATCCCGTAAATACAATGCGCTCGCTCAGGAGCTTGTTGTGCAAAAACAGACGGTCGGTCGCCCAACCCTTTTTTCCGGCAATGACCAGTGATACATCGGATCCGGGATCCTTTTCAAGCAAAAGGGTAAATGCCCTGATGGTGTTTTCCAGGTTCTTTCTTGGTTCTATGGTCGAAAGACAAAGGAAATATGGGCGGCCCTGAGGGATACCGTATTTGTCGCGGATGCGGCCGGTATCTTCTGTGTTTACTTTATAATTGAACTTATTTCTTTCGGCGGCTTCATAGATGACCCGCACCTTGTCTTCATTTATTCTGCAGTTTTTCAGGATGTCCTGCTTTGTTGATTCAGAAACGGCAATTAAAAATGCTTCTTTCTTTTCTGCAAAGGTGAGTCCTTTTTCTGCATTGGAAATGTTTATGGGAGTATGGAAATCCGGGAAAAACTTATGGGTC
>JAGYLD010000158.1 GCA_018401355.1 Bacteroidales bacterium | reverse complement strand
TGTCAACGATATTCAGGCATGGACCCCCTGCATCCTGCAACACTTTTTTTCCTATCTTTACCTCGAACGAACATTCAATCGGCATGACAAAAAAAGACCTCATCCTGGAAAAAACTCTTGAATTGATTGCCAAACAAGGCGTACATGCCACTCCCATGTCTTTGATCGCAAAAGAATCAGGTGTCGCCATCGGGACAATCTACCATTATTTTAAAAGCAAAGATGAAATCCTCAGGGAACTCTATCTCAATAAAAAGAATGAGTTCCAGGAAATGGTCAGCAAGAACCTTAAGGATAACGACCCGCTTACACTCCAGTTTGCCAGCCTGTGGCAATCCATTTATGATTATTACATAAAAAATCCTTTCATTTTCAGATTCCTTCAACAACTGGATAACACCATCTTTTTTGATAAAAATGCTGATGAAAGCACCCGGAAATACTATTCCGGGATCCGGGATTTCCTGAAAAAAGGCATCATAGAAGGAAAATTCAATGACATGGACCCCCTGTTGATGGCCGAACTGATACATGGAAACATCTGCACCCTGGTCGATTTACAAATAAATGATGAAATTCCGGGCTCTGTCAAAAACATTGAGGAGGCTGTGTTGTTCTCTTGGAGAGCGATCCTAAAATATTGATCGATCAAAGTATTTTTAATCTTAAATTAATTGTGAAATGAAAAAGACTGTCATGGTAACAGGTGGCACCGGATACCTGGGTGGATGGGTTGTTAAAGACCTCCTGGAAAAAGGATATACTGTAAAAGTACCGGTAAGGGATAAAAATAAAGAATCAAAATATGCTTTCCTGAAAGATCTTGAAAAAGAATCCAAAGGTTCACTCGTAATCTTTGAGGCCAACCTTTTGGATGAAGGTTCTTTTGATGAAGCAGCAAAAGGTTGCGATGCCATCATCCATATGGCTTCTCCTTTTACACTCAGGATAAAAGATCCGCAGAAAGAGCTGGTTGACCCTGCACTTAAAGGAACCCGCAACGTGCTGAATGCGGCATCAAGATCCGGTACCGTCAGCAAGATCGTCCTTACCTCCAGCGTGGCTGCCGTCCATGGCGACTCCATCGACATGACAGAACAAGGGCTGTCTGAATTCTCGGAAAAGCAATTCAACGAAACAAGCTCCTTGAAGCATCAGCCCTACTCTTATTCCAAGGTCCTTGCCGAAAAGGAAGCATGGAAAATGGCTGAGGGACAGGATAAATGGAAGCTGGTGGTCATCAATCCTTCTTTTGTGATGGGGCCTTCCCTGACTGAAAGCTCAAATTCTGAAAGCCTGAACTTCATGAAAGAAATGATGTCAGGAAAATACAAGTCAGGGGTGCCTGAACTGCAGTTCGGTTTTGTGGATGTACGGGATGTTGCTAAAGCACACATCCTGGCATTGGAAAGCGACAAGGCTGAAGGCCGGCATATCCTGGTTGAAAGGACCATGAGCTTACTGGACTTTGCCAACCTCGTTCGTGAAAAATATGGCGACAAATACAAGCTGCCTAAGTCCAACACCCCAAAATTCATGCTTTACCTGCTGGGCTGGATGTTTGGCTTCAACGCACGTTTCATCAAAAGGAACGTTGGACATCCATTGAGCTTCAATGCTGAGAAAAGCAAAAAGAATCTTGGACTTAAATATACCCCCATGGAAAAGACTGCAGAGGATATGATCACCCAGATGCAGGATTTTGGGATTATCTCTTAACCTGCGGCTAAAGGATATTATCCAGGATCTCTATCAAACGGTTCACTTCATGCATGGCATTGTAGTGAACCATGCTGACCCTGACCACCCCATTTTTTTCACTCAGGCCAAGGTCTTCTATCAGCCTCCTGGCATAAAAGTCGCCGTAACGGATGCCTATCTTATGTGGATCAACCAGGACGGGTATGTCATCGCTTCTCATTTTTTCGGAAACAAAAGAAATGGTGGGCACCCTGATCTCTTTTGAAGCCGTATCTTCTCCAATGATCCGGATCCCTTCCTTTTCACGCAGGAAACTGATCAGCGGGACAGCAATTTCTTCCTCGTGGTCTGCAATGATGCTGAACATTTGTTTCGAGATCTGATGCATTGCTTCACCTGCAGCACCTTCATGATGCAGGAAGACTTCCCTGAAGTAATCTGTGATCCCCAGCAGCGAATAGCTCAGTTCAAAATTGATATTCCCCGGCTGAAGTTTATACGGCAGCTCATCCTTCCCTATAAAAAAATGGTTGATGCCGGGCAGTTCCCCCAGGATCTCCTTCCTGCAATACAAAACAGAATAGTGCGGACCATACACTTTATAAAAGCTGAAAACATAAAAATCAACATCAAGATCCTGCAGGTCGATATTCCGGTGTGGTGCATAGGCTACCCCGTCCACACAAACCATGGCGTTACGGTCATGGATAAACCTTGATATTTTTTTTACCGGGTTGATCGTTCCCAGGATATTGGAGGCGTGCGTAAAAGCCACCAGCCGGGTTCTTTCTGTCATCAGTTTTTCGAGGTCCTCCAGGTCCAGCTTTAATGACTCCTGGTTAATGTTCCAGGATTTTACAACTATACCTGCACTTTTCATAGCCATCCAGGGTCCAATGTTGGTCTCGTGATCACAATTGGTCACAATGACTTCATCTCCCGGTTGAAATGTTTGCACCAATGATTTTGAAAGGTTCTGCAGCAATTGTGTGGCGGAAGAGCCAAACACGATCTCCGCCGGATCACCGGCATTCACAAACTCGCAAACAGCCTGCCGGGCCTGATTTAACCTCTCTACCGATTGCTGTGAAATGTCATATGAGGCTCCAAGTTGAACATTGGTATGATACAGGTAATCCAGGAACCTCGACCCCACCTGTCTGGTAACCTGGGTGCCGCCGGCATTATCGAAATAGACCCATTCTCCGGTTAATGCCGGAAACTGCTTCCTGCAAAAATTAACATCAAGGTGCTTCATAAACAATAACTTTTATTGAATGATCAGTTTATTATATTGCCTGGTTTCATCAATTTTCTCAATGCCAACAAGATACAAACCAGGCTCAAACATTGATACATCCATATCAAATCCACCACCTTTCATGCTACCTGCATCCTGCATCTTTAACATCTTCCCAGCCATATCAAATAAATATACCGAATGGATATTTCCTGTTTGGTGGCAAGAAATGGTAATCTTTTCCCTGGCAGGATTGGGATAGACAGTAAAAAGATCGTCTTGTTCACTCTTGATTTCTTCAACAGCAACCGGTGGGTTGGCAATATTGATATCCAGGATGACACCCTCAATAATGGTCAGGTTATAGGCGATATTGGCTGGTGGCATGGTATACCAACCATTGTTGGAACCGCCCCAGCCAAAATTGAAATGAAAATATTCATCGGTATTGTATCCGTCGACCACCAGGTTATGGCCTCCACTTTGCTCGCTCAGCAAACCAAGATGTGCCGGGATCGCTTTTTTAATATTATCAGCAAGTTGCCGGTTTAGGGTTGAATCTGAAGGATAAACCAACCTTGCACTGTCGAAACTGAAGCGCATATACGCATCATAAGCCTGCTCTATTCCATATGTTCCTGAAAGTGAGGCACTATATACCTGACGGGCAGCTATGCCACAGGCAAAATTCAATGCCGCCTTTTGATCATTGTTGATCGGCTTGTTTCCGGTATAATTTGCTTCCAGGCTGTCGAGGTATTCGTTCAGCATCGGGAATGGAGGAAAATCATGGGCGGCAAAGTCATCATCGATCCAGTATTTGTTGTTGGAGCCATACGAATGATAATAGTCATCCGAATCATCAAAGCGTGTGTTGTTTATTCTTTTATGATAATTCAGGATTTGTGCCATAGCCACAG
>JAGYLD010000157.1 GCA_018401355.1 Bacteroidales bacterium | reverse complement strand
TATTAAAAGCTCAGAATGGGGGATCGAAATAGGAAATCTTGTAGATGAATACGATTTGCCGGATGAGCAGTCCGAATTAGATAGTCTGAGAAACTATATTTATTCGAAAGAAATGTATAATGGAGCAGTTGTTTCAGAGGATGGAACGGCAACTGTCATATTATTTACGCTTCTTCCGGAAGTTGACAGGCAGGAGATTGCATCCCGCATTCAAGCTACAATCGGAAACATGGATCTCTCAGAAACCGTTTACTATGGTGGCCTGCCATTCATGTTAAATGATATTACATCCTTACTAATATCAGACATGCTCCGTCTTATCCCAATCGTGTTTCTCATCATTGCCTTGATCCTGTTTATCAGTTTTAAAACCTTACATGGGATGCTCCTGCCTTTACTAACAGCAGGAATCGCTGTTATCTGGACACTTGGTCTCATGGCCCTTGCAGGCTATGAAATTACCATTCTTTCAAACTTCATCCCGGTGGTTCTTCTTTCCGTTGGAAGTGCATATACAATTCACATACTGAACAGTATAAGATTGCATATAGAAAGTGACAGAAATCAAACTCTGGTCAGGGCTATGGTTTTTACGATGATTCCTGTAATCCTGGCTGCAGTGACATCAGCTATTGGATTTGTCTCATTTGTATTTGGAGCATACCTTACGATGATCAGGGAATTTGGGATTTGCAGCGCCATTGGAATTTTGGTTGCGCTATTGCTGTCGCTGTTCTTCGTTCCTGCAATTCTTTCAGGACTATCCATTAATGTACGAAAGCTTCATTCAGAAAAACCGGATCAGCAAGACCTTTTAACCCGTGCTGTGCTTAAGCCCATGGTGAGATTTTTGATGAAAAATCCAAAATCTGCATTAGCAATCTGGAGTGTAATCTTAATAATTAGCATAGCTGGAATATTCTTTATTAAAACAAGTGTAAATATCACGGAATATTTCAAGAAGGATAATCCCACCCGGATAGCTGAGGGGGTTTTGCAACAGAAGTTCGGTGGTTCAATGCCTGTTTTTGTTGAATTTGAAGGAGACATTCAGGATCCGGAGCTATTGAAGATGATGATCAGGACACAGAAATTCATGAAAGAGGATGAGAATATCTCCTGGGCTCAATCAGTGGCCGATCTTGTAGAACAGATGAATGAAGCCATGGGAGAAGGCAGGATCATCCCGGATAACCAGGCAAAAGTCGAACAATTATGGTTTCTCATGGACGGTCAGGATTTGATGGATCAACTGGTTTCAGATGATCTGGACCGGGCGATCATCCAATCTAAATTTGCCTCCATTGAAACCCAGGAGATTGAAGCTTTTACTGACAAAATGAACGACTTTATCTCGGAAAACCAAAGCGATAAATACAGCATAGGCTTTACAGGGATACCCCCATTATATGTGAAACTCAATGATAGTTTGGTAAAAAGCCAGTACAGCAGCCTGATCATTGCGATCATCATGGTCCTGATTTTCATAGGAATGATCATGCGCTCTTTTAAAAGTGGTGCTTACGCAACACTCCCCATTATTGTTAATATTTTGCTGTTACTGGGTTTTATGGGTATTACCGGAATTCCACTCGATATCGTCACAGTTCTCGTAGGCAGTATTGCACTGGGTATAGGGATTGATTATTCCATTCATGTGATTACGGGATTTAATACCCATTTCAAGGCCCACAACAATGCAGAAAAGGCCGTTGAAGAAACCATTCTGACAAAAGGTAAAGCGGTTCTCATTAATGTTGCTTCTGTCGCTGCCGGATTTGTTGTGTTGCGGTTCGCACAAATAATACCGATACAAAACTTCGGAATACTGATTGCTCTTAGCATGTTCGGTTCCGGGCTGGGTGCACTAACGCTTTTACCGGTCATACTATTATTCGCTCATCGTAAAAGTTCATTATCACTGAAAAAACAATCAAATCTATTGACACATGAAATTTAGAAATCAAATTAGGGTTATGATCCTTCTGGCATTCACGGGTATTGTCATATCCGGAAATGCTCAGGACGCCAGCACCATTTTAAAAAAAATGGATGAGGTATTGTATGCACCAAAAGACATGACAGCAACCAACACGATCATTTTAATTGACAAGAATGGAAAGCAGGAAGTGCGTGAAGCCAATGTCAAGCAGAAAGGTACAAATAAGCGCATCATACGGTTTACTTCACCTGCATCTCAGGCCGGGATCGCTGTTCTGGCATTGCCGGATGATGTAATGTATATGTATTTACCGGCATTTGGAAAGGAAAGACGTATAGCAGCGAGTGTGAAGAACCAGAGTTTTGCCGGTACCGATTTCTCATATGAAGACATGGAGTCCCGGCTATATGTGGATACATACGATCCTAAACTAATAAGCAAAGAAGGCGAAACTTATGTGCTGGAGCTCATTCCCAAAGGCAGATCCGATTACTCAAAATTGGTTGCAACCATCAATAAAGCTCATTTTTACCCGGAGCATATGGAATATTATGACAGGGGAAATTCAAAGATAAAAGAGGCCATATATACCTTTAATAAAGTAGGTAGCTACTGGAATCCTGCCGAGATTGAGATGAGAGACCTGAAGAAAAATCATGTTACCAGGATGCAGACTTCGAACGTGGAATTCGACACCGGTTTATCTGATGATGAATTTACAGTCAGGAAATTAACACAATGAAAATCAGATATATGTAATCGATATGAAGAAATTTTATATTTTATTGTTAAGTATGCTGGCAAACATTGGTTTTTGCAATGCACAGGAACGTTCATTAGAACTTTCCGGAGATTTGATGACTGATCAACGATTTCTTCTGCAGGAAGATAATCCCTGGGCCTGGAATGAAAATCGTCTTACGCTTAGTTTTAATAAAAGTATCTCCGGCCATTCAAAATTCCACAGTGAAATCTGGCTTCGGAATTTAGGATTGCCTGAGATTTTTTCTTCAGGTGATTTGTATAACAAGGGAATCATTGATCCGTATAATCTTGAAATCAGGGAAGCCTATGTCCAGCTTAACGGATTTCTCACAAAGAACCTGGATGTAACAATTGGACGTCAACTGATAGCATGGGGGACAGCTGATGTAATAAATCCAACTGATAACCTGAATCCGTATGATTTTGAAGACATACTGGATTTTGGACGCCATCGTGGATCTGATGCACTAAACCTGCAGTATTATCTCGGTAATAAGTTTTCGATTCAGGCTGTATTCATTCCAATCTTTCAACCGGCCAATCTACCCTTAGGCATTTTTGCAGGATCATTGAGTCCTTCTATGGAAATGCCACAGGGAATGGTTCTGAAGGATTATTCCGATACCATACTTATGCCGAAATATAATCTTGATGAAAGTGCTACGGCAGGATTACGGTTTAAAGGTTTTGCCGGGGGGCTTGATTTTTCTTTGAGTTATGTATGGGGAAGGGATGGCTTACCCTACAATACGAGTAATACTATTATTCCGATAGATCTCCAGGGAGGAGTGAGTGTAGATGCCCGGTTAACATATGAAAGAAATCATATCATTGGTGCAGATCTGGCCACCAGTATTGCCGGGATTGGTTTCTGGGCTGAAGCAGCTATATATTTCCCTGCAAAGGATGTTATTATGTCAAATGACCTAACAGCCTTTTACCCTGCTTCACCTGACCCCGTCATTGTAGACTCAACCATTCTGGAGGCAAAACCCTATATGAAATTTGTTATGGGCGGGGATTATTTCTTTGGCGATGGTTCTTATCTGAATGTACAGTATATACATGGTTTCATCCACGAAAGGGGAAAAGAAGCATTGAATGATTATTTTTTTCTAAGGTATGATAAAAGCTTTTTAAACGACAAGCTTAAAATCTCACCTTTGAGCGGAGCCATGATCGTCACAGACTGGAAGGATATTCAGCA
>JAGYLD010000156.1 GCA_018401355.1 Bacteroidales bacterium | reverse complement strand
CACTGGCAATTCAATACATGGGAAATAGAATTCAAGAGTGTTCCAAGTCTTCCGAAAGGCAAGGTCAACTTCATTATCAATGCGGCTGGGGAAGTAGAGGAGATGGAGATAGATGTTCCCAATCCGGATTTTGATTTTACGGAGTTGGAGTTTAGGAGGTAGGGAGTAATTGTTACGCGGAGGTTCACCGAGGGTTTATAAAACATATGCTTTTGCTTCACATTTAGTGTCCTTACTATGCCATTGCCTTAATACACAATTCAGTATTTTCTTATCACTCAAATTTACAAATTCCCGATAGTTAATTAGCAAATTTTTATTAAATTTGGCTAATGTAATAGCTGAATTATGTAAAATACTTTCGTTTCAACCACAATGAAACATTCACCAGCGATATCAGCACCGGCACCTCCACCAGCGGCCCGATCACCGCAGCAAATGCCTCTCCTGAATTAATACCAAATACCGATATTGCCACCGCAATAGCCAGTTCAAAATTGTTGCTCGCAGCCGTGAATGCAATGGTGGTGGTTTTGGGATAATCGGCCCCGATCTTTTTCCCCATAAAGAACGATACCAGGAACATCACCACAAAATAGATGATCAATGGAATGGCGATCCTGACCACATCCAGTGGTATCTTAACAATATACTCCCCTTTCATGGAAAACATCACGAGGATAGTGAAAAGCAAGGCAATTAAAGTCAGCGGACTGATCTTTGGGATAAATTTCCGGTGGTACCAGTCTATATCCTTTACACGGATTAAAATATACCTTGTCAGAAATCCTGCAATAAAAGGAATGCCAAGATAAATAAACACGCTGATGGCAATTTGCCTGATGGTAATATCCACCGCATATGATTCCATACCCAGCCATCCTGGAATAACGGTAATAAAGACATAGGCATAAAATGAAAAGAACAGCACCTGGAAAATGGAGTTGAAAGCCACCAATCCGGCTGCATATTCCCTGTTGCCCTGTGCCAGATCATTCCAGACGATCACCATGGCGATACAGCGGGCCAGCCCGATCAATATCAAACCCGTCATGTAATGTGGATAGGCAGGAAGGAAAATGATGGCCAGGACAAACATCAGGACTGGGCCAATCAGCCAGTTCTGGACGAGGGATAATCCCAGGATCTTCACATTCCTGAAAACACGTGGCAGTTCTTCATACCTGACCTTTGCCAACGGCGGGTACATCATAACGATCAATCCGATGGCTATGGGGATGTTTGTTGTTCCCGAAGAAAATGTATTCCAAAACTCAGCTATGCCAGGATTCAGATATCCCCAGAACACTCCAATAAGCATGGCCAGAAAGATCCATAACGTCAGGTACCTGTCTAGAAAATTCAACCGTTTTTTCATTTATTAACAGACTTTTGATAGAATTCATAAAACTGTTCTTTGATCTGGTCCCGGACCTTCCGGAAAACCTCAAGCTTTTCTTCGATTGTGCCTTTTGCTTCTGCAGGGTCCTCAAAACCGATGTGCAACCGTTTATCCACTTTTCCGAAAAATGCCGGACAGGTTTCTTTGGCGCCATCACACACCGTGATCACAAAATCAAAGGCTGTTTGAAGATATTCATCGACAAGGGTTGGGACATTTCCTGATATATCTATCCCTTCCTCCTTCATCACCTGAATAGCCAGGGGATGCACTTCAGAGGCAGGATCTGTACCGGCAGAATATATTTCCTCATCAGGAGCATATGACTTCAGGAAAGCTGCTGCCATCTGGCTTCTGCAGGAATTGCCGGTGCATAATATTAAAATTTCCATGAATTTTTCTTTAAAAATCCATCATTAAACTCAAATTGAATCAAAATCAAGATTAATTAATTATTAAATCTGCCCAATGCAAAAGCCTAAGCAAACAATGAACCATAAATTAGACCTGAAACCGTGGCCATTACAACCACCAACAATACATACACCATCGTTTTCTGTGTACCTATAACACTCCGGATCACCAGCATGTTGGGCAGTGACAGTGAAGGACCGGCCAATAGCAGTGCAAGAGCCGGCCCCTGTCCCATTCCTGAATTAATTAAACCCTGCAAAATGGGCACTTCAGTCAAGGTGGCGAAATACATAAAAGCCCCGACAATGGATGCGAAAAAGTTTGAAAACAAAGAGTTTCCTCCAACGAGTGAAGAGATCCACTCATTGGGAATAATTCCTGGTATTTGGGTATTATCATGGGTTGAGCCCAGAAGAAAACCTGCAACCAGCACACCGAGTGCCAGCAAAGGCATAATTTGTTTGGCAAAATCCCAGCTTGAGATCGTCCATTCCCTGTTTTCCCCGCCGCTGATCAGTGTGATCACCGTCAACCCGGCCAGTCCGGTTACAAAAGGTATTACAGGATTTGTAAAAGCCAGGGCTGTCAACATCACTGCAAGGGCCGTTAATAAAACGTACCACCACTTGATCTTGAGTACCCTGATCAGGGAAAAGCCCAGAAACAGGGAGAGTACAGCCGTGATCATCCATTTCTGAGACCACAGGAAATACCATAAACCATGTTGGACATCATTACCGGGTTTGCCCCAGTTCACCATCACCAGGATAAGAACAAGCACAAAAAAGTGAAAAGCTGTTTGCCAGAGCGGCCGGTTCTCCGGCTCAACCACTACATTCATCTGTTCTTCAGCTTTTTTTCTCTCTTCTTTGCGGTAAATCATCGACATGATCAACCCGATCACCACACTAAATACTACTGCGCCAATTACCCTGGCAAGTCCGAGCTGCCATCCCAGGATACGTGCCGTCAGGATGATGGCCAGGATATTAATGGCAGGACCAGAATACAAGAAGGCAATGGCAGGGCCCAATCCTGCTCCCCGTTTATGAATACTCGAGAACAATGGCAGAATAGTACAGGAACATACCGCAAGTATAGTTCCTGAAACCGATGCCACGGTATAGGCCAGCCACTTTTTCGCGTTGGCACCGAAATATTTCAACACGGAACCCTGGCTCACAAACACCGCGATCACTCCGGCAATGAAAAAAGCCGGCAGCAAACACAGTATCACATGTTCCCTGGCGTACCACTTTGCCAGATCCAGCATGGCAAACACAGCCTCATTGAACCGGACACTTTCCAATGGCAAAAAATAGGCAAACAGGAAAAACGCCGCTATCCAGAATAATATCCTGATTTCTTTTCTCCATTCCATAATTCTAATGGTTGTATGATTTTTTTAACACATTGTGATTGCATATTTTTTTCACTTCTGTCAGACAAACATTATGAGACTGTTTCAAAAGGATTATTTTGCCACAAAGGCTCCAAGACCCCAAGACACACAAAGGCATAAGTCTCTGATAAACTAACCTTTGTGTTTCTTGGAGTCTTGGGGTCTCTGTGGCTTTATTAAATATTTTAAGCTTTTGCGTCAGCCTCATTTTAAATGCATTTCGAATATTGATTCATTTTCATCAAACAGTAGTGATTTTAAAAAAACAACAAAACAATATAATAGATACCTGTTCCAATAAAAAGAACAGCAATCACCCTCCGGAACCATTTTTCGAAAATCTTCATTTTGCTGTAAAACTTTCCGACACCTGAGATGGTAAAAGCGATAAACCATGCAAAAATGATAACGGGGATGCCAGTAGCAATGGCAAATGATACCGGCAGGAGTAAACCAGATGAACTGCTGATGGTCATTGGAATGAGCATAACAAAATACAACACTCCGCTGTAGGGGCAAAAAGCCAGGGCAAACACTATTCCCAATAACAGCACCTCCCAGGAAGAACTGATGCCTCTTTCCTGGAAACGTTGTGTAAGATTACTCAGCCCGGGGAAGTTGATCCTGATAATATCCAGCATAAACAGCCCGATGACAACCAATAAGGGCCCAAGAATTTTTTCGCCGTACTGCTGAAAAAACCCGGAAACACTCATCTGATCAGCACCATAATATATAACGGCAGGAAATACAA
>JAGYLD010000155.1 GCA_018401355.1 Bacteroidales bacterium | reverse complement strand
CAAAAGTATCCTTATATATGTTCTGCTTTACCCTTTCCGATATTAAGAAGTTTTCCCATAATGCACCAATATCAGTTCTTAGTTTTACCTGATTGAAGTTGCCGATTATCATATTTCTAAGACCATTGTCGTAGAAATAAACTTTTCTATTTCTTTTTATTTCGTTCCTTAAATTTCTACTAAAACTATGAAGACGAAAGACAATAAAGCCCTTTTCAAGAATTTCAATATATTTTTGAATTGTAAGCTTATTAACCCCAATCGTTTGAGCCAGCTCATTATAATTAACTTCACTGCCAACCTGTAGAGCAAGTGCTAATAACAAGTTATCAAGTATCTCTGGTTTTCTGATATCTGAATATGCTAATATATCTCTGTACAGATAACTGCTTACAAGGTTTTTTAACACATCTCTCTCTTTTCCCTGATTATTTAAAACCTCAGGATAAAATCCATATAATAATCGATCTTCGATTTGTTGTTCAGACTTAATAAAACCTACTTTCTTTTCAAATTCTTCCCATGCAATTGGAAATAACTCATATTCCCACTTCCTGCCAGTTAATGGTTCATTTAGTTTATTCCCCAAATCAAATGAAGAAGAACCTGAAACAAGTAACTTAACATTTTTGAATTGATCTGTAATAATTTTCAATGTTAAACCAATCCCGTCTATTCTTTGGGCTTCGTCAATAAAAACAGTCTTGTAATCACCAAGAAATGTTTTAATTTGTTCTGTGTTGGGATTTTGTAATAACTGTCTGATAGTTGGATCATCAGCATCTAAGAATAAATATTCTGTTTCTTTCAACAAGTCTTTAATCAATGTTGTTTTCCCCACCTGCCTGGCCCCAATGACGATAATTGCTTTTCCATCACCCAAATTACCTTTAACTCTATTTTCCAGTAATCTTTGAAACATGTTCTTTTTTTAGCAAAAATAATTAAAATATCGTAATGCCCAATAGTTATGTCCATACGTCATTATGCTATTTTGCATTTGTATTACAAGATTCCCAAAATACTTCTCTAATCATATGAATCATGTATTTGAAACTTCATCTATACTATAGAGAATATAACAGTCAAACATTTCACAGCGATTTTTATCCTCCTTCGTCCTGACATATCAGGACTGGTGGGCCCACAAAAAAGGTTGATGCTCGATGCATCAACCTTTTTTAATATTCGATTGTCAAATGTCAACTGTCAATTGCTAAAGTGATGCTGCATTTTGAAAGCTTGGAGCTATACTGATGGAGGTCCTTCGTCCCCCGAGTACTCGGGGTCCTCAGGATGACCGGTAGAAGAAACAGGCGTCAGCTATTACTTCAAAGGTTTGAATTTACAGGCCTTTCAGGGAGTCGTTGAGAAAGTTTAATTGAGGATTTATTGATCTGATTAGTGCATCTTTCTTTGATCTCCGCCAACCTTTAAGTTCTTTTTCTCGTCTTATGGCCATATTGATACTTTTGAATTCTTCATAGTAGACTAGATAATTGCAGTTATATTTCCTTGAAAATCCTTTATCTGTGCCATCTTCATGCTCAACGACCCTCCGCTTCAGATTATTCGTTACACCTATATAGAGCACATTCTTATTACTATTGGTCATTATGTACACAAAATGTTTTTGCCCTGGCCTCATAACAGATAAGGTTAATTTCTTCTACCGGTCATCCTGAGGAATCTTGCCTCCGGCAAGATGACGAAGGACCTCCCAGCGAATCGCAGTAGGTTAATCAATAACGCCCCTATTTGTTAATACCAGAATTAGATAATTGTCCCGCTTTATTAAGAAAAATTAGTACTTAAAAATTGACAGTTGACAGTCGACAATGCGCGTAGCGCCAGGTTGTGAGGTTTTTGTATTTCAAGGATAATGATAAATTCTCTATTTTGCAAATTGTGGGAATGTTGTCAATGTTGCAAATAACGGCAAAACTGGCGACCTTAGTCACTTTATATTCTGCTTGTTAGAAGGGATCAGCGCCTCCGGCATATGCATTATAGGCACGAATATGGATAAACCGAATCCCTATTCTGAAAAGATAATATGGATTCTTTTTTTATTTCCCCTTTTTCAATATTGATTGCATTTTGAATGGTTTTGTTCTGTTTCCAGTACTCATGACCTTTCATTATATCTGGAAGATGCACAACCAATGCAGCAGAGATTGACCGTGAAGCACTTTCCCATAAATAACTAGGGGTATGATCAACTGCATAATAATCGATATCACCAATACTTAACATGGGATTTTTAAAAGTGGTCGGTTTTGCAAAATAAAAACCCATGCCTTCATCACAACTTACATCTATGATGAGGCAGCCCGGTTTAAGGATTTGCTGTTCATCCTTTTTCACAAAGTCCAGCGGATTATCTGTGTCCTGGAATATCCCATTTATGATGATATCAGATTCACTGATCAGGTCTGATAATGGCCGTTCTTTACCATCGTGTTCAACCACAATAATGCGCGCTTCCTTACCTATCCCAGCTCTGATGCGAACATAATGAACATCCAGGATCTCTTCACGTACCTCATGGTCAGGACGCTGGATACAGATAGTAATATCCCTGAATCCCCGGGCTTTCAGCGCATATATTGCTCCACGGCTTACAGTCCCGAAACTAAAGATTATCGTCTTTCTTTGATTTCCATAATGCCCGTCTAAACCCTTAAGCTGTAGCGCATGCAAAACCGCACAATAACCAGCCATCTCATTATTTTTATAAAAAGTGTGTCGTCCCATTTGTCCACTTGGTCCCCACACAAACATATCTTCAAAAGCAATGAGTGTTTGTTTGCGATCAATAGCAGTTTGCGTAATATCTTTTTGTTGAACACAATGTGGCCAACCCCACAGTATACCGCCCTCGCGAAGTTCCTGTAAATCTGCAACCACAGGCTTAGGGATAATCACATTTCCGATATCAGCTAATAACTCCCTCCGCTTCGCAATACCGCCTGTTTTTGCAGCAATATCAGCATCCGAAATATTAAATGGAACTCCATAGCCTTTTTCAAATATTAATCGGCGACGAATTTCATCAGGCAAACGGGAGAAATGCTCAGGATGGATTGGTATTCGGAGTTCATCTTCTTTTCTCGAAGTGCCAACAACACCAAATCTTAATTTACTCATATAAATATGTTTTGGAGGCAATCAAGACAAGTGATGCTATGGTTTTTTTTATCACCAATCGAAACGGACTCGATGAAATAATTATGCTAATTTTTCAATAATCGGTGCCCTGTGGATTGAGGGCCTGGAAAGAAACTTTCAGCACATTTCTGGCATAAAGGTAGATAAAAAATCATTGCTATGCTATGGATATATTGCACGACAATAAAGTGGATGGGTTTTGCCTGGTTTCAAGTGACAGCGATTTTACACGCCTGGCCATTCGTTTACGGGAATCCAGAATGCTGGTAATTGGAATAGGTGAAAAGAAAACCCCTAATCCATTTATCGTATCCTGCGACAAGTTCATTTATATTGAGATCATCGGATCGGAGGACAGAATAAAACAGGATAGTTCGACTGCTGTCCAAAGCCATTCCGATTCCAGTGGAATTGATAAAATAGATGACAAATTCATCAAACTCCTTAAAACGTCGATTAATGATCTTGCTGATGATCATGGCTGGGCTTTCATGGCAGAATTGGGATCCCTGCTCCTTAAGCGGAAGCCTGATTTTGATCCCAGGAATTGCGGTTTCAACAAGCTTACACCCTTGATAAAATCGATCAGGGGACATTTTGAAATCGATGAAAGAGAATCGGGAAAACCCAACATTAAGCATATTTATGTAAAGATTAAAAAACCTGATTCTGTTAAGCCCTTTAGGACAAGGACTAATAAGAAGAAATTATAAGATTCGCTATTAATCATGCGGATGTTGTCCTATTCTCCACTACAATCCAGAAGACAGGCCTTCCAAATATTGAATTCGTGAACCAATAAGAATTTTACTGACAAACATTTCACAGCGATTTTTATTAAAAGAGACACGTAATGCGTGA
>JAGYLD010000154.1 GCA_018401355.1 Bacteroidales bacterium | reverse complement strand
CATACAGTGCATGTATGCTCCGGAGTTCAGCAGCCATTCTGAGGGGATACGGGTGAATATAAAGTGATTCTGTAAATTACACATCACTCATAACTCGTCGACAATCGGCAATCCATTAGAATTATTTCAGGGAATCAAGAAGCAGGGTATCTCACTTCGTTTGTTCCTTCAATTTGATACGCTTTTGAGTCTCAACAGCATATGCCATATGTGCAGAAGGTTGTGGATGCCTCCCAACATAATCTCCGGGTGCCACATTATGTTTTTGTATTGCACGGGTTCCGTCAACAAAAATAATCTCCTTATGATTGGCAAGCGCTTCCAGTATACCGGAGTCTATCCTCTCATTTCGTGTCATGGGCATGTACAGAACAATGATCTGGCTGTTATATTTTGAAAACACATCCTCTATTCCTGAAAAATAAAAATCATATAATTCTTTATTAGTTACATCATTCTTAAATGAATGGTCCCGGATCTTTTCTGCCAGTCTGTTGTTTTTTAAATACAGGTAAACGAACCTTGGAGTGGCAAAATATATTTTTATGAACTTTTTCAAACTCAAACCGGGGCCTTGCTCGCGGTAAATTTCTATTAGATCAAAAGCGAGCCTAAGATTGAGTGGATATTGGATCGCCAATTCACCACCTTCCCTGTCGATGTATGCTGCAGGCAAGGGGATGGACCTTGATGCCATGGGGGGAAACGGACTTCTGGAACGGTTGGGCAGGCCGCTCCAGCATCCAAGGATAACGTATTTCGGTTTAAGTTTATCCAGGATTCCCTGTTGCTCAAGTTTTCTTGCTTTAAGCAGTGCATGAATGTAAGAAAACGAACTTATGCCATAATTGTATGCAGGAATATTAAATCCATCAGCAATAATCTGAGTGAATGTTTGTTCAGAGTTGACTTCATCGCCATATGTCACAGAGCAACCAAGAGATAAAACACCACCTGGCCGGTATGATACATTGTCTTCATTCTCCCCTATCCTGAATCCAAGTTCGTGGCTTTTAACATGAAAGCTGCCATCATTAATCTTACCAGAAATATTCGGCGCAAAATCAAAACCAATCTTTTCGTCATAAACATAAGCCCCAGCTGGCCAGCGACCACTCTTTGAAACTGCATTCCCGATCTTTTTATGAATAAAAAATGTAAAGAGAACATTAAATATTACCAGGATTATTACGGTTGATATAAGCGTATAAACAAGGTATTTAAGGGTTTTTGAGATTGCCTTTTTCATATTTTGATATTTTCTTAATGTGTTCATTCAATTTCCATATATCAATCTGTGCCGAAAGTTCCTTGCCGAATGAAATCCTCAGGGGGTATCTGCTGTTTGTTCTTATCAAACAAAAAATCACCCAGAACGAGATAGTCCATCTCCGTGCGCATGAAACAACGAAATGCATCTGCCGGAGTACATACAATGGGTTCACCCCTTACATTAAAGCTTGTATTTATCACCACACCATAACCTGTTTGCTTTTTAAATTCCTTAACCAGATCATAATACCTTGGGTTGGTATCGTGGCTAACACTCTGAATTCGGGCAGAATAGTCGATATGTGTGACCGCTGGTATGTCAGAGCGTTCATAATATAATCGATCAAAAAGCTCCATGTTTTTATAGTCCTCCGGAACGGATATGCGCTTGTCATTCTGCACTGGAACAACAAATAACATATATGGTGAGGGCCTGTCCATTTCAAAATACTCTTTGGTATCCTCTTCCAGAACAGCAGGGGCAAAAGGTCTGAAACCTTCCCGGTATTTGATCTTGAGGTTTAATCTCTTTTGCATTTCAGGATTTCTGGCATCACCCAGGATGCTTCGGTTACCCAAAGCCCGCGGACCATATTCCATCCTCCCCTGAAACCATCCTACAACCTTTCCCTCTGAAATATATTTTGCAACAACCTCCGTAAGTTTTTTAAAATCAGCATAATACTCATGTTCTGCATTATACTTTCTAATTATTTTAGTTATGTCATTACCGGAATATGCGGGACCAAGATATGCACCTTTCATCGCATCCTGGGAAAGGATAGTTTTTCTTTTCTTTCCTGAATAAATATGCCATCCTGCATAAGCAGCACCAAGCGCACCGCCGGCATCCCCTGCGGCCGGTTGTATCCATATGTCTTCAAACATCCCCGATTCAAGCAGTTTCCCGTTCGCAACGCTGTTTAAGGCAACTCCACCAGCCATGACAAGGTATTTACTATTGGTAATTTCCTTTGCTGTTTTTGCAAGCTTAAGAATAATTTCTTCGGTGACATGCTGGATGGCCAGGGCCATATTCATATAATCAGGTGTCAGTTCGGATTCCTCCTTTCTGGGAGGAATGCCAAAAAGCTTTTCCCACTTGTTATTGTTGGTCATGCGAAAACCGGTAGCAAAATCGAAATACTGCATGTTCAAAAGGATCGAACCATCTTCCCTAATATCAACAATTTCATTACATATATTATCCTTGAACTTCCTATACTGTTCAGAATCAAAATTTCCGTATGGAGCAAGTCCCATTAGCTTATATTCCCCGCTGTTTACTTTAAATCCAGTATAATATGTAAAAGCTGAATACAATAGGCCTAAGGAATGTGGAAAATTCAATTCTTTAATAATTTCAATCCGGTTTTCCACCCCATGGCAGATTGTGGTAGTTGCCCACTCCCCAACACCATCTATCGTCAGGATGGCAGCATCGTCAAATGGAGAAGGGTAGAAAGCACTGGCCGCGTGGGATAAATGATGTTCAGGAAATAACAATCTGTAGTTCCCCTTGCAAACTTTCGCTAATTCTTCTCTTAAAAGTTTCTTCATGAAAAGCTTTTCCTTGATCCACACAGGAATAGCCATCAGGAAACTCCCTATTCCTTTTGGAGAGAAGGCGTGGTATGTTTCTAGCAAGCGCTCGAACTTAAGGAATGGCTTATCATAAAACACCACAGCCATCAAATCCTCACAGTCTATCCCGGATTCATCAAGGACATATTTCACAGCATGTGCCGGAAAGGATGGATCATGCTTTTTCCTTGTAAAACGTTCTTCCTGGGCAGCAGCAATAATTTCCCCATCCACAATAATTGCCGCCGCACTATCATGATAAAATGCTGATATTCCTAAAATTGCTTTTGGCATTTTCCCTTTGTCATTATAAATATTGACGATGAACCAAAAGATTAAAACAATGTATAAATAAATGGCGCAATAGCTGACCCACTTGTCAGAACGATCAGAGCACCGAATAATAGCATTACCAGTATTAAAGGAACCAACCAGTACTTTTTACGTGTGACAATGAAAGTCCAGAAATCCCTTATAAATTCCATATATTTCATTTTTTAAAATGGCCTGTCAAGATCACTTGCAACAAAAATATGGTTACGCGATTTCATAACCGATTTACTACTCTTTTTGAAACTCTTTAACAACAGATTATCCTTTCTCCCGATATTCCTCACAAAAGCAACAGGAACGACGAATAGCAGGTAAATTATCAATAATATTAATTTCGACATCAAAGCTCCCAGTAATCCTGAAAAGCCAAACCAGAATATAGCAAAGGGATAAAAAAACATTGGGAAAATCATGGTTACAAGCAATGCTCCCAGGGAAATTTTATAAAAAACTTCCGCCTTAGTAAACAACCCTGTTAATAAAAGCATCAGAACAACAGCCATTCCTGCATCCTGTACCTGCTTCTTTGTCAGAGATGTGGAAAAATGCTCCAAGAATCCTATTTTCATATTACAATCTTAACTTTCGGAGATAAATGTATGAAATATTGAGGTAATAATTATCTATACTTTCACGAAATCTGCACTAAGTGATGGAATCTCTTTTCATTTTTGATGGCGGCATGCCGGATGGCTGATAAATTAAGCATCACTCATAACTCGTCGGCAATCGTCTAATCCATGGGCAATATGTGATGATGGATGCAGGAAACATTATGCATGATTAAGCATTATCATTTATTTGGCGATGGGTGATGAAGATTGGGCGATTGTCGACGAGTGATTAGTAA
>JAGYLD010000153.1 GCA_018401355.1 Bacteroidales bacterium | reverse complement strand
CCTTTTCAATTATACCCGGAGTTTCCATCAGGACCTGACCCTGGCGTATCTTGACACGCTGGAAAACATGACAAGCGATTTCTATCATTCAAAAAACAGACCATTGTTTGAAATACTTGAACAACTCCCGGTAAATCAAAATCCGGTTGATGAATTTGAATTGCAGTATGCTGATTGCGGCCCAGGCATGGGTTTTATCATGTACGATTCTAAAGGAAACAAAATCAAGGTGGAACTGGATACCGGCACCAATGGAGGACTGTTTACCATCCATGATGATTCGGTTGGTAAAGTTTTGTCCGGAGAAGAATTTGCAGTTATAGAAGATGGCATACAGTACAATTATATGGATGGTCCGGCAGATATGCATTACAAACTGGTTTCATTTCAAAAGCCTCCTCTTGATGATTTCCTGGTCGGATATTTTGATGGAGAATTCAGCAAGGCAGACGGATGTTTTTCCCCTTTTTCCTTTAAAGGATATGCCATCAGCATTGATCCCATTAAAAGAAAAGTGCATTTGAGGAGTAAGCAGGCCCTGGATAACTATTTGAACAGTATTGACGAGTTTACAAGCGTCAACTATATAAACAGGGCCGGCTGGATCTATATACCCTGCAGGGTAAATGGCAAAGAGGTTCTGATGATGGTGGAAAGCGGTTCCAGGGATGTGAATCTGAACAGCATATCGGTGATTCAGCTTGACCTGGAAACCTATCAGGGCAGCATACAGTGGAGAGGGAAAGATTATCCCATGGAGAAAGTGGATTTCACCCTTGAGATTGGCGATTTGAAATACGAAGTCAAAGGCGGATTGATCAGCGACTTTGTCCTGGGAAACACATTTTATGGCATGGCTTCATCAGGAGATATCGGACCGGATTTTCTAAGAAATTATGCGTTTACCATCGACCCATTTCAGCAGCGGTTGATCCTGGAAGAAAGAATGCGGGAGGATTGAATTGGCTGGAATTTACTTTTATTCTTTGCAGGTTGGTGACATTACGCAGGAAATCAGAAAGAACTAAGTTTTTATTGTGCTACTTACTCTTTTCTCCTTCACCGGAATTATAAGTACCAAATCTTTCCTGGATTGCCATGGTACGGAATTCAAAGATCTCTTGCAATTTATTCTTAATGATCAGCTTATTGGCAATGCTGCCCAGGAATCCCAGAGGAGGCTTATAGCTAACGATGTCTTTCATGAGAACCCCGCCTTCTATGGGCTCTATAATATGTTCATGATGCCAGATGGAATATGGTCCCACCCGCTGCTCATCGACGAAATATTCCTTTTCTTTAACATGCGTTATTTCCGTCACCCATGTTGTTTTTAGGCCCATCAATGGTTTAACGATATAGCTAATGATCATCCCTGGGTACATCTTATCCGGCAGGTCTTCAGACGTGATATCGAAACCCATATATTCAGGCGTGATCTCTTTAAGGTTTTTGGGAGAAGAGATAAAGTCCCAGACCTCATCGATGGAAGCCTTTATTTTCAGTTCTCTTTTGAATTGGTAGAAACCCATGGTTTACTTTTTGTTTAACTTTATTATTATATTTTTAAACAATCTCGTCTCTAAAAAGTTTATGGAATTATTTAGGATGCAAGGAAAACAAAAACCAAACATATTGACCAATTAAACCAATGCAAGATAATCCCCATAAAACATTGTTAAGCTTCAATTTTGAGTTACAGCTATTTAATTTTGTATTCTTTGAGCAATTGTTGGAGGCCCTGGCATTGCAGATTGCTTCCGAGGTATCCTTTAACGAGCTGGCCCGACTCCTGAACACAGACATTCACACGGTACAACGATATATCAGCTTGTTGGAGAAGGCATTTATCATTTTCAGGTTGCGATCCTTCAGCAGGAAAGATATTTCTGGCGCACCACTCAACAGCAGGAGATTGATTATCTGGAGGAATACAACGGTAAAATTGAAGCCTATGAGATCAAATGGAATCCTTTAAGAAAAATAACTTTCCCAAAAACCTTCACCAATAATTATCCGGAAACCGAAATACACAGGGTTCATCCTGACAATTTCTGGGATTTTCTGGGGGTATAATATCCCGAACTTTGGGTTTATGTCATCCGTGGATTGGTGTTCTGCTCTTCCAAGCTGGGGTTTTCGTCATTGATATATCCAATACAATAACAATCATAATTTTCAGAATATAGGATATAAATGTAGTACATGCTCAGAACCATTAACTCAGAATGTCCCCACCCCACAGCCGGTCCAGGAATTCTTTCCAGGGAAGGATCATAATATCACCAACTTTCCTGGGCATTGGATCATTGCTAACCAAAATAAGTTTTTTAACACGGTACTCTTCTGCAAAGCTTTTTAGTCCTTTCAAATGTAGTAGATTCGCATGGTTGGTTGCTTTGATTCCACAGCAACTTCCACGAAATAATTGCTTACGATCATACATGATAATTTAAATTAAAAATTACATAAATAATCATGAAATATCAAGTCCGCTGAGTGTATAGTTTCTTCTTACCAACTATTTCGGATCCACCCAACCGAGAAGCCAACTATTTGCATTTAGCTCAATTTAAAATTCAACATCGACAAAACAGAATCGACAAAACATAGGCGTTTGGTATCCAAACGATTATGTTTCGCTCCCCTTCTTGCCGGAAGTTGCAGCTAAGCATGACCTCATAGTTTCCGGGATCTGTGAGGTCATTTTGGAAAAGATTAATTAGATGCAGTCTTTATCATCATAAAAAATTATTTGATACGGTTCTAGATCATTACCTGGCAGGTTCTTTAAGCTGGAGCTTATTGATTTATTGTCTATTGACAATATAATATGTATATTTGGTTGTGTCATAGTTGTCATATAGTAAAATGACAATGATGCATTTGAGTCATCAGGGAATCAATTAGGAAACATTCAACATCATAGATCATGAAAACGAAAGCACTCAGTCACTGCCTGAAGATGTTCATTTTGCTTTTATTAAGCTCTATCGTATTCAGTGCATGCAAGAAAGATGAAAATGATACTCAAAACAATAACGACCCAATTCCGGGCGAAGGTTCACGGTTGTCTGGATGGAAGTATTACGAGGATGGGGTATTTGCTACAGATGTTATTCTGTCATATTCCGGAAACAAACTCGTTAAAGTAGCTTATTATGATCAGTTTAAAAATACAGGGGAAGACAGGATAATGACGGTCGAATATCAAGGGAATCTGGTAGTGGTGATTGATCGGTGGCCAGATGGTAACGGAGGATTTGCCATTGATGGTAAAAAAACTGTTGAGTTCAGTGGGAATAATGTAAAAGAGATTTTGGAATACGACTATATTAATGGCAACTTTCAGCTTGATTATCAATCAACCTACACCTATATCAATGATAGGATAAGCGAGTGCGTTTATCATTATGGCGGGAATCCTGCACCAAACGGTAAGTATGTGAATAAATATTTGGGATCCCAATTAGTATTAAGTGAGTTTTACGATTTTGATGGAACAAACTTCATCTTGTCGCACAGGGCCAAATGGCAATACGATGGAGACAAAATTTCATTAATAGAATATCAGGACAAACTTGATACCCTATGGATGGATTATTCAAAAAGCGAGTTTTCATACCAAGGGAACATCGTGTACATGAACGATTATGAATACACAGGAAATTCTTGGAATCTGGTTTACGAAACCGAGATTACCATAGATGCAAATGGAAACACAATAATGGTAGTCGAAAGAGACCATACACCAGGCTGGGAGGAAGAAATCAAAATAGAGTTCTCCTATACAAATGGATCTGGAAACTTTGAAGACGTCATTTTATATCCTGAAGATAAAAGCTTTCCTTTTATCACTCCATTTAAGAAGAAAGCACAAACCAGAAACAGAAAACGCTAACTTATATAATCAGGATGTAAACAAGGTCACACAAGATCTTGCCGATTTTCCAATTTATGTTACACAAAGTTAACTAGCCTACAAATCTGCATTCTGCATTCAAAAATTTATGTAACAATTTTGTTAGCTGCCAAATTGTTTCATTTTTTTGTAAA
>JAGYLD010000152.1 GCA_018401355.1 Bacteroidales bacterium | reverse complement strand
ATAAGCTGAGATGCTATCTGTGGTGTGGCAGAGGGTATCTGGGCCGGTGGGTGGTTGCGGCACAATGGGTGCATAAAATTCGCAGTCTTTGATCTCAAAAACCCACCAGTCATCATCTATACCGAGATCGCCGTGAGGTGCACAACCCACATCGAATGATGGGCCATAATCGCTCACTGCTGCTATAACAAAGTTGTTGTCACTTTTTTTAACTGCACCAAAATATAGCTCTTCACTTCCTGCACCACCAAAACATTGCTGGGATAATAGTTCGCCCTTGCTACTTAACTTTACGTACCAAATATCAGAATCAAATTCACTCAAACCATGATTGCCACTCACATCACCATTATTTGAATAAGTATTAATAAAAAGCATAAAGTCATGATTCTCTAGTTCTATTATATTCTTTGCTGAACCTTCCCCATTTGAACCACCCAATGCATTTTGCCAGATTATATTTCCATCAAAATCAATTTTTACTATCCAGGCATCATCATCACCATGCCATCCTGCGACATCCCCATCATTTGAACCAGTATATGCGCCAAAAACATATCCATCATTTACTTCGATTAATTCTGTTATACCATCATGGTCACTTCCACCATAGCAATGCTGCCACTGTATGTTTAGATTTGAGTCCAATTTGAACAATACACCTTCAGCCCATCCATAAGAATGCGGCAAACATTTAATATTTCCAAATGCATTTTCATGAATTGAGGAGTTACTTGCAATCAGGTATCCACCGTCAGATGTTGCCAGTATGGCCTGGCCTTTGTCTATCCAGTCTGTACCTATGGTATAATCCCATTCAAGTTCGCCATCGCTGCTTATTTTAACTGCCCAAGTATCAGCCCCACCATAAGTTACGCTTACATCGCCATCGTTCGAATAGGTCCAACCAACAGCAACAACCCCTCCGTCAAGGGTTGGTGAAGCATTCCATATTATGTCTCCATTACTGCCTCCTACTATCTTATCCCAGATAATATTACCATCTGCATCGATTCTTACAATCCAGAAATCTTCTGAATCTGGGTAGGGGTCGTAGCTAATATCGCCATCAGAAGAGCTTGAAGATGCAATTAAATAAAAATTATTATTTTGCGTTGGTATTATTCTAAAAATATATTCTCCATTTGTTCCCCCAATAGACTTTTCCCATTCCATCATCCCATTGTTATCTACTTTTACTAACCACCCATCACCTCTACCAATGTTTCCTGAAACATCCCCATCAGCAGAACTACTGCCACCAACAATAAGGTAGCCATCTTCCACCGCGATCATGTCATAGGCACGGTCAGATTCACTACCACCAAAGCATTCTTGCCATACAATTTCCATATTCTGACCATATAAAGTTGTTTGTAATAGCAGAGCAAATAAATATAATGTCGCAGTTTTCATAATCAACAGAATTTAAAAAGCACCTTGCCAATATTATGGCAAAGTGCTTTTTTTTTGATTTATTTGCTAATAATAATTTTCCCAGTCTTGTTAAATCCCGATACATTTAAAGTATAGAAATACACACCGGCTGTAAGCTTTCGTGTATCCCAAACTTTTTGGCCTTGCATTCCTGAAATAGATAATGACGTAATAAATGACCCTTTCGAATCCATGATTTTTATCACACCTTCTGCATTGCTATCGGCTAAGGTATAGTTAAAGACAGCCCAATCTGTAGCTGGGTTGGGTTCAGCTTTGAGTTGCAGACCCATAGCTTCGGCCAGCTTGTCGGCAGAAATGGGTTGGGTTGATTTCAGGACAACCGATTCGGGTACATCAGGGCATTCAAAATAATGCTCCCCGTAGGCATACTCTAAAATGGCTTTGGCTTGGCTACTTGCCTGGGTCATGCCATTTTCGGCCAGGGCAATGTTAGCTTCTTTCATGTTGTTATATTTAGAACTTACATTCATCTTTGAACGATAATTTTTCCTGAATAATGATGGCCTTCAAACCCCATTTTATAAAAGTAAATTCCATTGCTAAACGACCTTACATCCAGCACGGCTTTGCCTGACACCATTTGTAGCACAGCAACTTTCCGTCCGTATATATCAAAAATGTTGATGAGTGTTGCTGTTGCAATTGCTTTTGTCGGCATTTCAAAAATGATATAATCTGTAGCAGGATTAGGATAAACATCTAAATTACCTGAACCGGGCAGGCTTTCATGCAAGGCAGTGGTATCATCCAATCCTATCTCAAAAATCCAGGCATCTTTGTCTAAATAATTACCACCGGTTGGCGTACATTCGACATCATAAGAAGGGCCGTAATCAGTAGAAGATGCGATCACATAATTATAGTCACTTTTTTTAAGAATGGTTTGTGGACTTTCCAGGTATTCGGTGCCCAAGCCCCCGTAGCATTGCTGCCACTCTATCTCTCCGCCAGGGCTCAATTTTACTGCCCAGATATCAGAATCATTCATCAGGTCGGGATTGGAATGGTTACCACTTACATCGCCATCATTGGAGAATGTTACCCCAATTACGATAATTCCACCATCTTCTGTTTGTGAAATGTATTTAGGTAATTCACTATCATAGCCACCAATACTTTTTTGCCAGATAATTTCACCCTGCAAGTCAATTTTCACAACCCATATATCAGCCCAACCATTTGGAGCATTTCCAGCAGGCCCATGATGACCCGAAACATCTCCATCGTTAGAATTTGAAGAAGCTGCAAAAATATAACCGCCAGCTACCTCAGCCACAGAATACCCAAGATCATAGTGACTCCCCCCATAACAATGCTGCCAAACAATATTTCCCTGAATATCCAGTTCAACAAGCCAAACATCACCATAATAATCATCCGTATTGCATTCAACCATCCCTCCATAATGTGCCACAGCACCTATCAAAATTATATTCCCTTCGCTGTTTAGCATGATTGAAACACCGTTATCATTCCATTGGTTGCCTAGGGTTTTTTCCCACTCCAAATTACCAAGGCTGTCAGTTTTGAACATCCATACATCGTTAGAGCCATAAAGCACAGAAACATCCCCTCCTGAATTAAATATTCTGCCCATAACTACCACTCCGCCATCCGGGGTTACAATCATATCTCTTGGGGCTTCATTACCAGGAGAGCCATAACACTTTTCCCAGATTATTTCCCTTTCGGAATCTAGTTTTATGACCCAATAATCTGAACCACCATTGTTATTTGACTGTACATCACCATCTGTTGACTGCGTTGCGGCAAGAATATAATATTGATCATTTCTGCTAATCAGTTTATAGGCACCATCAGATTCTGAGCCACCATAACAGCTTTCCCAAATTTTATTACCAAGTGTGTCTGTTTCTATCAACCAAATCTCATTACCTCCATGGTAATTTGGAAGGCCTGTTCCATCCTGAACTGTTAATGCAAATAAATATCCGTTAGTAGTTTCTGCAATTCCATCACTTTTTACACCACCTAAAGAACCAATGCATTGCTGCCATTTTATTGTAGGTGTCTGACCATAACTTTCAACTAATACAAAAGCGATCAGCAAAACAAGTATTATTCTTTTCATGTTGACATCTTTTTAAAAGTGGTTTTGGAGCATATGCTCCAAAACCACTTACAATGAATTACTTAATGATTAACTTATCGCTTTTACTAAAATTACCGGCTTTGAGGGTGTAAAAATACAAACCTGGTTCAATAACTCTAGTATCCCAGATTTTCTGTCCTACTGATTTGTGAATATCAATGGAATAGATTATTCTGCCGTTAACATCTGAAATTTCTATGATTGCTTCCTGCACATAGTTAGGAATCTTAAAATTAAATGCAACCCATACATCAGCAGGGTTTGGCTTGGCCTCGATTTCTAATCCATAATCGTGTGCGGGTTTGTCAAATGAAACTTCTGAGCTTTTAAGTTCTTCATCAGACGCAGGCAGGCAATCACAGTAATGATAGTCATAAGCATACTCAAGAATACCTCTTGCAGCCGTTTTTGCTGTACCTGAACTATTGTCAGCAAGATCAACCAGATAATCAACTTCGATGGAATCTAATTCATAAATATCATTGTTTTGTTGCTCAAGGCTTATTTGGAATTCTGTGAAGGATTTGTAATCGTTGTACTCGTTAAGTCTTTGACCGCTTAACTCATACATTGTAGGAATCAG
>JAGYLD010000151.1 GCA_018401355.1 Bacteroidales bacterium | reverse complement strand
AGACCGGCGTCTTCACAGATCTTTTGTGAGCGGATAGCATGATCCTCCCGGATATCACAAATGGCAACGACATCAACACCCGGGATCCTGACAAAATTATTTACGTGGGCAGTGCCCATGCCACCAACGCCAACAAAAGCTATACGTACTTTATCATATTTCCTGAAAGGAGCGGGAATTGGAGCTATTTCGTTCAGGCGTTGAGGGTTGGCACAACGGTTGAACGCTGCACCGGCAAAGGCCAGTCCCAGGCCGGCCATAGCGGAGTTGCGGAGGAAGTCGCGACGGTTGAAATCCATGATTTAATGATTTTGGATAAAAATAGTAAACTTTTTATTGTTTTTGGAATAAGGTATACATAAAGGTAGGTTAGAGTCATGTTGTTTTCCTGCCTCCAAGACTCAAAGATTCTCCAAGAAAATTCGGTTCTCTTGGTGTTTCTTTGAGTCTTTGAGTTTTCGTGGCAATTATATACCCAGGAGTGGTTTCCAACCGGAGCCACCTGGCATTATTCCATTACTGATCCATTTATCCCGGGAACGAATCCCTTTAATAAACTGGAGATATTGAGGGATACCACTATCCAGGGAAAGAATTGCAAGATCCTATCCAGAAGTGAAGGTACATGTAATTTACGTCCGGATATAGATTGCATATATGAAGAAGATGAAAAGGTATATTATTATGAGCAAATGACAGATTCTTTTTACTTGTTGTATGATTTTTCCAAGGAACCAGGAGAAAGCTGGAAAACACCTTTGATGTCGATGCCGGATCATCCTGATACGATGGTGTTTACGTTAATTCCATTGGCTTTGAGAGTATTAATGGGAACAATGTGAGGGTTCTAAATGTAAGTAAAAGTACGAGGGTAGGTTGGTTTCAAGTATCCGGAGGAAACCGTATTCTTGAATTTATTGGAGATGAGGGGGATTTATTTCCATGGTTTTGGTATGGTTGCGATTGGTGGTGGAACAGTGGGCTTAGATGCTATGAGGATGAGTATTTTGGCTTGTATATGACAGGCTTGGTTCCAGAGTGCGAATTTACTTCGGTTGGTCTAAATGAATCATACGATTATGGGAATAGATTTAAAGTTATGCCAAATCCTGTTTGCGGTTCTTTCAGGATAGTTTCCAACAATGGCAGGAATTCGGACAATTTATACCTTACAATATTTAATCTTCTAGGGAAGGAAGTATCTTTCATGACAGTTTTACCACCTTATAATATTGATATTGAACATCTGGATCCAGGTATGTGTTTTTTAAATGTTTATGATTCAAGACAAGAGATATCTGTGCTCAAAATTGTAAAAAATTAAGTTGATATTCATCCTGATTATATTCGATAATTGATTATATTTCGCATCAGTTTGATCGTTTTTTAGCTGTTTTCTGATATCGGTAAAGCATTGATAAGCATAATCTATTGTCTGAAAAGTATCAAATCCATATTAATGAATAATTTAATTGGAAAAAGCTGTTTTTTACCCCTTTGTATTTTGGGCTTATTTCTTTTCGTCAACAACGTTTATTGTCAGGATGAACCTGATAAAATTAATGCCGGTGGGGGAAAAGTAAAACCCAAAGCCCTCCTGGGCTTGGTTAAAGAGGTCAGGGAAGATGATTCTATTATAATGAGACAATATTGGTATGGGCGATTTGTTGGAGTGAAAGCAGATGGACTGGTCGCCCGGGTTGCCCAGGAGCGACAATATTTTTACAGGAATAGGAAAACAATGGGGCGTAATGTGCTGACCTATTCCTGTGAATCTAACCCTGATAAGAATATCCTGTTTGATGATATTTCAGTCATGACATACAGGAATCCGGCAGCAGAAGTGTTGCACAATATCGGTTTATCTTTTATACTTGGGGCTGCCATATCAACCATCGTGGTGCCGCCATTAATATCATATGATTTTAAATCGGGAGAAATGAATGAAAATGTTTATTTCAGGGGTTTGGCGTGGAGCCTGGCCGGTCTGGGTGTTGGCCTTACCCTGACATTGACCACAACTGCCAGAGAAATCAGACACAAAGATTATAGAAATCACAGGAAGGTCAGATGGACGCCAAAATTATATTATTGATGAAAAGATTTTCAACTACTTTTTTGTTCCTGGTAATTATCCTGGGTTCTTATGTTGCCTCAGGACAAAAACCATACTTATTGATCCAAAGGTTAGATAAACCTTCGGTAACCCGAAGAATAGTTCCTGAAAGCCAGATTACTGTGGGTAAGGCAATTATTGAAGATAGTATAAATCAAAGGAGTTTTTATGCCACAGGAATATTGAAGGGCCTTGCTTCTGATTCCTTAAAAATATGGACATCAGATGACTGGATCTATAATATACTTTCTGATGGAAGCAGCTTAAGAAAAGAGTACGAATATGAATTCGATTATGATAAGCCAAAAACATACCGTTATTTTGAATTTGACGACATTATTTATATAAAGTACATGAATCCTGAAAGAAAGACCCTTCATAACATATCGATTGCAATGATTTGTATATCATCCATCACTGCAGGTATACTTGCCCCTGTGATAAGCTATAATTTTGACAAGAAAGAGTTTAACAGCAAAAGGTATGTGAATTGTCTTAAAGCAGGGTTCATAGGGTTGTCAATCGGGATCCCGGTTGCTTTCTTAACCAAAGAGAGAAATGCATATTTTGGAGATTATTATAAAGAATATTTCCCTCAATGGAGAATAGTGGGTGTAAATTACAGGGATTAAGCCAGTATAAAATAAATTCAGTCTTCAATGTTAATTAAAATGTTTATTATGGGAAAAACAAAATGCCAGAAAAAATCCATTAAGATTGCAGGTTAAAATGCATATTATTGGTTTTTTTTATTGTTTTTGCTGTTATCATATACGTCATTTGCCCAGGATCCGGACAGCCATATGATACGTAAGATCTTTGAAAATGCCATTACCAACCAGGATGCATACAATAACCGGCCTCCTGCCACTATTTGTTATTCTTAACAGATGCTAAAAAAATTTTTCATCAACATGGAATGTTTTGTGATTTTGGGTACTAACAGATAAAGGAATATCTGTAAATGTAGAGGTTATGAAACACGAATACATTCCCCTTGTTCACAACTATTGTGACCGCTGGTGCGAACGGTGCACTGTGCGGTCGCGTTGCAGACTTTTTGCAGAAGATCCCGGTATGGCTTTGGTAGAAGAACATAAAGAACATGAAAACCAGGCCTTCTGGGATTATCTTGCCGTAATGTTATCTGCTGCGAATGAGTGTGCAAGAAAAATTTCTAAAGAATGTGGGTTAGAAGAAAGTTTTCCGGATGATTATGATTTTGAGGAAGATGGTATGGTAGAGTTTGAATTTGAAGCAGGAATAAAGGAAAATTTTGAATCTGAGCTACAATTTACGCCACAGGCACTTTCTGTGATCGCATCAGACTATGGTAACCAGGTATGGGAGTGGTTGCAGGGAAATAAGGAACGTTTTGTAAGGTTGAAACAAGATCTGGATATGATCAATGAAAACTCGTCAAAAATTTTTTCAGATGCACTGGAAGTGATCCGCTGGTATGGACAATTCATCATGGTGAAAGTTGAGCGTGCATTGCTGGTGTTGAACCGTGAATTTGAAATGGATGCCTTTGACCGTTTTACGTCTGCCAAAATTGCTTTGATTGCAGTCAACAGGACCATGGGGGCTTTTAGCACACTGATACAATGGTGGCATAGCGATGATGAGATACTGGTTTTTCTTTCCAAACTAACAGATATGAATAATGCCATCATAACGATATTTCCGGAAACGGTGGAAATGAGCAGGCCGGGGTTTGAGGACTGACGTTTAACCACGAAGGCGCAAAAGGACTTCACCAAGGGGTTCAAAGGTCGTTTTGTCAATATTAAACAGAAGGATTATAACAAACTGATTTGTCTTTCGTTAAAGGATCAGACAGGTTCCGGTTCAAAACCTCACTACTTGCATTTGCGGGGAGGTAGGAGCCCCCGCTCCCGGAGCCTGTCTTTTTCCTGCCAAAATAACTTATCTGTGCAATTTTGTCATACGCAGTGGATGAAAGTATGATAATAGCTATCTGGTTTTCTGAATTTGTTGCTGTATAACATTTAACATCGCAAATGAAAAATCACACATTACATTGGAATTACAGAATACAGAATTGATAATTAATTTACAATTCT
>JAGYLD010000150.1 GCA_018401355.1 Bacteroidales bacterium | reverse complement strand
ACCCGGATCAGATCACCGGGGATGATATAAGAATTGTTTATGCTGAAAAGATAATCAAAGCTCCGGCTTTTCATGACTTTAGCAAAATCGTCGCGTGGCTTGAGTATCTGAAGGCCATGGAGCCGTGCCCAGGAAACCGTTTCGGGGTCGGAAGAAATGATGCCCCGGACATTCCAGCCCTTCCTGAGCAAGATGCCGGCACAAAGGTTCAGCGTGTTTCCGTCGCCCATGAGGAAACAGGAATTCTCAGCAGGAAGGGATAAATGTTTTTTAAGATCATCAATCTTTAAAGAAGGATCTCCGGAAACCCGCTCAAGAATATTTGTAAGACTCCTGGATAACTCTTCGATTCCGGACCCGGAAAATATTCCTGTATCGTATTCCAGCCAGCATTCCAAACCCCCGGGAACTTTTTCAGCATTAAGGGTAAGGTCGAATTTAACCGCACTGTTGCCAAGTTCTTTCTGGGAAAGCTTCAAACCTGAAAACTCCATTTCAGGTATCTGCCAGTTCTGCATGATGAACAAAGCCTGGAAAACAGGATGGATGCCGGGATCTGATTTAATGTCCAGGGCACTGACCAGCTTCCCGAACGGATAGTCTGAATTGGAGAGGGATTCAATATTACCTGCATGGACCGTTCTTGCCAATTCCTGGAAGCTTATGTTTTCCCTGAATGTCGTGACCAGGGAAACCATATTGGTAAAATAACCGATGAGCTTTTCTGTTTCCCGTGGATTCCTGTTGGCATAGGGCGTTCCGACGATGATCCTGTCGCTCGAAGTATAATGATGCAAAAGCAGTTTATAGGATGCAAGTATGACAGCATACAGACTGACATTTAGCGACCTGGCCAGGGTTTCCAATGATTCAAGCAGACTTTGCGGGATGGTCCACCAGAATCTTTTCCCTTTCCTGGCATGCCCGTTCCTGGTCATTCGGTTGAAAATGCCTTCCGGGGATGGCCTCGGCTGCAACTTTTTGTCCCAGAATTCAAGCTGATCCTTGTATCTGCCTTTGTTGAACTCTTTTCTCTGCCATACGGCAAAATCGACGTTTTGTATGCGCAGTTCAGGCAGCTCCGCCGGGGAATTTGAGACTATTGAGGTGTATATTTCTTTAAAGTCATTAAAAAAGACACCCATAGACCAACCATCGAAGATAATGTGATGTACAACGAAATAAAGATGGTGTTTTGATAGGTCTGTTTTAACAAGATGAAACCGGAACAAGGGGCAGATACCCAGGTCAAAGACCGTTTCTGCCAGTTTATTGAGAATGACCGCATCCATCCCTGATGATTCTGCCGCATTGAACCTGCTCAGGTCGGTGAAGGGCAGTTCAAAGACCGTTGTTGTATCGATCAACTGGACAGGCAGACCTTTTATAACAGGGAAGCTTGTCCTCAGGTCTTCAAACCGGTCGGCAAGGAGGCGGATCGTGTCTTTTAACACCTGTTGGTCAATAATGCCTTCGATGTCAATGCGTAGCACGATGTTATGAGCGATCCTGCTCTCATCCATCTGGTGCAGGATCCAGAGTTCCTGTTGAGTGAGGGACAATGGCCAGTTGCCGGCAGAGCGTGGTAAGGCCGGGATCAGTTCCTCGGAAACCGTTCCGGTAGCCGCCTGTTTTTCGATCAACCTGGCCAGATTCCTGATGGTTGTATTTTTATAAAAATCTGAAACACTGACAGAAACATTAAAGGCATCGGTAATCCGTGCAATGATCATTGCTGCATTGATGGAATCACCGCCGGCGTCAAAAAAATCTGTATCAACGCTGAATTCCTCACAATTAAAGACTTCGCACCAGATGTCGCTGACTTCCTGTTCAATTTTATTGGCGGGTGGTTTGAATCCTTCTCCTGATGACCCTTTGCCAGGAGAGATTTTTTGCAGGGCTTTCCTGTCAATTTTCCCATTACTTGTTCTGGGCAGGGTTTTAAGTTGCATGAACGATGCCGGGACCATGTATTCCGGCAGGAAGGACCGGGCAAAACCCCTTAGCCGGCCCGGATCCGGATTTGCGTTGCCGGCAGTGGAATAGAATAACCTGAGCTTTGTATTTCCTGACTTGTCCTGATGAGGAACAACAGCTACTTCTTTTAAATCCGGGTGTTTTTCATAAGCCGACTCAATATCGCCTGGTTCCACCCTGTGCCCGCGGATCTTTATCTGATGATCTTTCCTTCCCACGAATTCGATGTTTCCATCCTCCAGGAGGAGCCCCATGTCGCCTGTGAGATAAATACGCCCATCCGGGGAATCATGGAAAGGATCGGGAATGAATTTTTCTTTTGTGAGGACTTCGTCGTTGAGGTATCCGCGTGCGAGTGCCGGACCGCCTATGACGATCTGGCCGGTTGCACCCGGTACTGCTTCTTTAAAATCATCGTCCACAAGCCTCACTTCATAACCCGGTACAGCTTTGCCGATGGGGGTTCTCCGGCCTGGATCCACAACTTTCTCAAATTTGTAGAATGTTGCGCAGATGGTTGTTTCTGTTGGTCCATAGCCATTGATGATTGTAATATCCTGTGAGTACTTTTTGAGCTTTCCGGGGATTTTCTGTTTTATCGGCTCCACACCCAACAGAAGCCTTTTCAGTGGTAGTTTTTCATCCTTCTTTTCCAGGATGTTCACCATTTCCTGCAGGATGGAAGGAGGAAGATAGGCACATTGGATATTGTTCTCTATCAGGTAATCAACAAAGCGGTGGAGGTTGATGAGGTCAGTAGTATTCAATAGATGCAGGCAGTTTCCGAATGGAATGGAAATGAAGAATTCCCATACAGATACATCAAAAGTGAAGGGCGTAACGGAAAGGCAGTTCTGTCCCGGTTTGGGAGGAGCTACCTTATTGAATCCCTGAAGCAATGTCATCAGAGCTTTATGTTCAATCATAACACCTTTTGGAATCCCTGTTGACCCTGAAGTATAAATGATATAGGCGAGATCATCAGGATGCAGCGGGCTGAAAGGAGAAGGACTTTTTCCTTCCCGGAATTCAGCAAGGATAGCATTGATGCACTTTATTTCCGCTTCCCGGCCCTTGAGTTTTTCAAGAGACTGATCGCTGGTGAGGATCAACTTTGTCTGTGAATTTTCGATGATGAGGTTCAGTCTTTCGGCGGGATAGTTGGGGTCCAGCGGCAAATAGGCACCACCTGCTTTAAGGATGGCGTAGATACCGATGATCATTTCGGGGGACCTTTCAATGCACAACCCTATGATGTCATCTTTTCCTGTTCCCTTATCAACAAGCCAGGAAGCAACAATATCTGTTTGTTCGTCAAGCTCCCTGAAAGTAAGAGCCTGTCCATAAAAGCGTAAAGCAATCTTATCGGGATTTTCCTGTACCTGTTGCTTAAAGAGCTCTACAATATTGTTCATGGTTCCTTCCTGACTAATGGTTTGGTTTTAATCTGTAAATCAAGCTCTCTCTGATTTTCAGTCCCAGATAATATTCTCCGATAGGCTTCCACTCCCTGTTTACCGGGTATCCTTCCGTGTTCATAATTACGTATTCCCTGTCACCAAGGAAGGAGCCTTCATATTTTGCTCTTCCTTCTTTTTCTTCCGTAGTGAACCTGTTCATCAGCTCAGATCTCATCTCTTCGTTCAATACAAAAGGATGGTTGGAAGCCAGGCAGAAAAAGCCGTATTGCCTCATGTATTTAAATGCAGTGGCTATGGTCCTTGGCATTACCTTGAACTCATCCATCCAGGCCATAAAAATACCATCTTCGGTCAAATGGTCACTGATAATCCTGAAAAAATAATCTGAATAAAGGTTATTGCTATATGCTGTGCGGGTCCTGAGAGGATCGATTAGAATCAGGTCGTATTTTTCTTCAGTACTGATGAGGTATCTCCTGCCGTCGTCAACGACAAGATCCAGCTTAGGATCTCTGAACATTTCCTGGAAAAAGGGTATTTTTTCAAGGTTTTTTATTAACGCATGGTTTATTTCAATGGAGGTCACTTTTTTGAGGCCGGGCATTTCAAGGACTATCTCTGTGATGGTTCCGTTGCCGAACCCGATGACAAGCACATTTTCCACCTTTGATGAGTAAAATATTGCTTCTCCCGCTTCATAATGATAGCTGTACAGAGGCCTCCAGCCATGCTGAATCCCGTTGATGTAGTTTATCATCTTTTCACCTTTTTTAAAGGTGACCACTACACCGTCAATGCCTTCTTCAAGGTAGGTTTCATAATCGTCTTCCAACTGGACATGCATTGTTTTGTATAGTTTCCCGGGGCCTGGCATTAAGAGGA
>JAGYLD010000015.1 GCA_018401355.1 Bacteroidales bacterium | reverse complement strand
ATGCTGGAAAACCTAAAAATATATCCTTTACTTAAAGGGTATCGTGGAGACAAAGAAAAGAATATTGACAAACTGATAGAAACAATGATCAGGCTGTCATATCTCGCTGCCGATTACCCTGAAATTGTTGAACTTGATATAAACCCATTATTGGTTTCACCAGACGATGTAGTTGCCCTGGATGCCAGGATCATTATTGACAAAGACCTGGTAGGTAAAAAACTTACACCATTCTCCCATTTGATCCTGCACCCTTATCCTGAAAAATATGTTAAGAAACAAAAACTTCATGATGGTTCTAATGTATTGTTCAGACCAATCAAACCCGAAGATGAGCCCATGTGGCTGGAACTGCTGGGAAGTTGTTCAAAAGAATCAATATATTCAAGGTTCAGGTATAATTTCCATTATGATTCACATGAAGTAGCCACTCAGTTTTGCTATATTGACTATTCCAGGGAAATTGCCATTGTTGCTGAAATTAATAAAGATGGCAAAAGGCAACTGATTGGTGTGGGAAGATTAATATCAGATCCTGATTTTGAAACCGTTGAATACGCTATTCTCATAACAGATGCATGGCAAAAGAAAGACCTGGGGACAATGCTTACAAGCTACTGTGTTGAAATTGCCAAAAACCTGGGTTTACATAGGATGGTCGCCGAAACCACAAAAGATAACCTTCCGATGATCACGGTGTTCAAAAAATTAAATTTTAATGTAGTATATAACTCCGACAGCACTGTAAGTGTAATCAGGGACCTTACAAAAGAAGACCCCAAAGAAGACAAGAAATAGGATAAACCATTACCACCTGTAGAATTAATTTTCTTCAGGTGGTTTGCTTTTTATAATAATTGTTCGTTTTAATCTATCTCTTTACACAGGAATTCAAATATATCATCAATGGTTCCAACACCTTTGATTGTGCTAACCAATCCTTTTTCAGAATAATATTCGATTAATGGTTCTGTTTGTGTTCTGTAAACCCCCATGCGGTTCCGGATGACATCCTCATTATCATCGCTCCTTCCCTCCAGTTCCGCACGTTTTAAAAGCCTTTTAACTACTTCTTCCTCATTCACATCCAGTACAAGGACTTTAGAAACAGCCATATTGAATTCTTTCATAAGTTTATCAAGATCCGATGCCTGCTGAATGGTTCGGGGAAAACCATCAAAGATATATCCTTGCACATCCCTATTTTGCTTAATCGCATTGCGTAAAAGATCAATCAATAACTCGTCCGGAACCAACTCACCCTTGTTGATTATGTCTTTGACCTTTTTGCCAAGAGGTGTTTCATTACTGATTTCACGCCTGAAAATATCTCCTGTGGAAATATGAGCCAAATTGTATTTTTCAGCCACCTTTGCCGATTGAGTTCCCTTCCCTGAACCGGGAGGCCCGAATAGAATTAAATTCTTCATACTTGATTTACATTAAACATGAATATTACTGAGGTATATAAACAAATATAAATATTTTATTCCACTTAAAAGATAACTAAATTTGCAGTTGAGGAAATATAGTATAATTGATTCAACAAACTGCACACTTCCTAATTCAGATGATTAACCCAGGAGCATATTTATTCCAAAAAATCAATGGACCTGAAAATGGATTTCTTGGGAATAATTTCATCTATAAAGAGCCCAGATTGATCCAACCCACTAACTGGATTCCTCCCGACTGGTTTTTTTATTTGATCCTGGTATGTCTGATACTCGTTGCTTTCATTCAGATATTTTTTCCAAGACGTTTTAGAATGATCATCAGGACGGCCTTTTCCTGGAGCTATTCCAATCAGCTATCCAGGGAAGGAAATATCTTCAAAGAAAGGATAAGTGTTGTCCTGATGGCAGTCAATCTCATTACAATGTCCGCATTGATATACATACTTTTCGCTGTCTTCACCAATCTTGATGATTATTTTACGTCTTTCAGGCTTTATCTTTATATACTTGTGCTGGCATCATTATATTGGGGATTCAAGTTTCTTACAACAAGTATCCTGGGAGACATTTTTAATAACAAAACACAATCAGGAGAAATTCAGCTAAGCAATTTATTGATCAATATATTTACCGGATTGACCATACTTTTATTTTTAATGCCAATTTTGTATTCCAATACCAGAATATTCCTGTATACCACCCTCTTCTTCATGCTTATTATATTGATTATTAAAATTTTAAGGGGTTTTATCATCGGTTTATCTCAACCGAAGTTTTCTGTATTACATTTATTTTTGTATCTTTGCACCCTCGAAATTCTGCCATTACTACTAATAATGAAGGCTGTGTATGATTTCTCAAAAAACTTGTAATGGAATTTTTCTGTTAATGAGTATTAGTAAAAATTAAGGAGCCGTGAAAATAAAAAGCATACTAGTATCCCAACCAAAACCCGCTGATATAGAAAAGTCGCCTTATGGTGATCTCTCCAGGAAACACAACCTGAACATTGATTTTCACAAATTTATTAAGGTAGAAGGGGTTCCTGCAAAGGAATTCCGGAAGGAGAGGATCAACATTCTAGAACATTCAGCCATTATTTTTACAAGTAGAAATGCCGTTGATCATTTTTTCAGGGTAGCCAAAGAAATGCGCATTGAGGTCCCTGATACAATGAAGTATTTCTGCATTTCGGAAGCAACGGCCTTTTACCTTCAAAAATATGTTCAATACAGGAAGAGAAAGATTTTTTATGGCAAACAAAGCATTGACCAACTCGTTGAGCTGATAAAAAAGCATAAAGACGAGCAATATTTGCTTCCTTGCTCTGACATTCACAAACAGAGTATCTCCATCCAACTGGATAAGAACAAAATCAATTATAACAAGGCCGTACTTTATAAAACCCTGGCCAGCGATTTATCCGGAATAACGGTTAATAAATACGACATGTTGATCTTTTTCAGTCCATCGGGAGTAAAATCGCTGTTCAAAAACTTCCCAAATTTTGAGCAAAATTCAACATTAATTGCCGCATTTGGATCAACAACCTCCAAGGCTGTCAAAGATTCCGGGTTGACGCTTAACATTGAGGCACCCACTAAAACAGCCCCTTCAATGACAATGGCCATTGACCAGTACATTGAAAAGAACAGTAAAAAGAAATAGCAAAATCTGTTTTTGAATTTAAATTTCCAAGACCATTGCTTTCGATAACAAAGAAGAATCCTATAAAGACCTTTCAAAAAGAAGAAAGGCTTACAGGAAAGAAGGCCATTCACAACCTTTTCAAGTCAGGTGATTCCTTTTTCTTGTACCCGTTTAAGGTGATTTGGGTGTGTGAGGAAAAGGAGTCCAGATATCCCACTCAGGTTCTTATTACTGTCACAAGAAAATCACAAAAAAGAGCAGTTGCACGCAATAAGATTAAAAGAAGGATCAGGGAAGCCTACAGAAAAAACAAAACACCGTTTTATGAATTTTTAACAAAAAAGCAGATCTTTTGCTCTATAGCATTGGTTTACGTTTCAAAAGAAACAATTACTTTTACAAATATTGAAAAGAAAATATTGGAAATTTTTGAGCGTTTAGAAAAACAAATTACCAGATCGTCCAACTTTAATAAATCAGTTCAAGATGAGAATCAATAATATGTTCATTCGAGTTTTAGTTTTTTCTTTAGTGCTGGCCTCACTGGCGCTGAATGCCCAAAATGATAACAATTTTGAAGTATCCAAGAACCTGGACATCTTCACCACCCTTTATAAAGAGATCAACACCAATTATGTCGACGAAGTATCACCGGGTGAATTGATGGAAACGGGTATTGAAGCGATGCTCAAGGAACTTGATCCTTATACTATTTACATACCTGAATCGAGGGTTGAAGACTATAAGTTGATCACAACGGGGCAATATGGTGGCATCGGGTCACTGATACACACAAATGGAGACTATGTAGTTATATCAGAACCTTATGAAGATTATCCCGCAGCCAAATCGGGTTTAAAAGCCGGGGATAAAATCCTTGAGATTAAAGGGGAATCTGCGAAGGGTAAAAAATCTGATGAAGTAAGTGAGATCCTGAAAGGTCAACCTGGCACAGAAGTTACTCTGAAAATTGAACGTCCTGGAACAGATGACCCCTTAACATTCAACATTGTCAGGGAAAAGATCACAATAGATAATATACCTTATTATGGTATCCTTGACGGAGATATAGGATATATCAAACTTACAGGGTTTACAAAAAACGCAGGACAAGATGTCAGAAAAGCTTTTCTTGACCTAAAAAAAGAGCATGAATTACAAGGACTTATACTTGATCTCCGGGGCAATGGTGGGGGTCTTCTGCAAGAAGCTGTAAACATTTCAAATATTTTTGTTGATAAAGGAAAAACCATTGTAAGTACAAAGGGCAAGCTCCTGCAAAAAAACCAGGAACACAAGACACGCTTTACGCCTGTTGACAAAGATATCCCACTCGTCGTCATGGTAAACAGAACCAGTGCATCAGCCTCTGAAATTGTAGCCGGAGCCCTGCAGGATTTTGACAGGGGAGTAATCATTGGCCAAAAGACATTTGGAAAAGGGCTGGTGCAGAATGTAATACCGCTCAGCTACAACGCACAGGCTAAAATAACTGTAGCAAAGTATTATATTCCAAGTGGAAGATGCATTCAAGCCATTGATTATTCACACAAAGATGATAATGGGGACTATAACAAAATCCCTGATTCTCTGATGAATAAATTTAAAACAGCCAATGGAAGGTTGGTTTATGATGGAGGAGGGATCATTCCTGATATAAAACTTGAACCCGAGAAATTCAGTGACATTACAACAAGCCTGTATTCAAAATTCATCATCTTCGATTATGCCACAAAATTTGCCAATGAACATCCCCAAATTGATGACCCGGAATCATTTGAGATAACTGAAGAAATATTTGAAGATTTTAGAGATTATATTGCAGACAAAGATTATGATTATACAACACAAAGTGAAGAGATTCTTAAGAAACTAAAAAAAGCCGCAGAAAAGGACAAATATCTGGATGCCATCGAGGATCATTATTATGATCTGGAAAAGGCACTCATGCACAATAAAGAAGAAGATGTTATTACTTACCAGGATCAGATCAAAGAGTTGTTAAAGATTGAAATTACAGGACGTTATTACCATCAGAAAGGAAAGATCAAGGCATCATTAAGCGACGATCCTGAGATCAAACAGGCCATCAGGCTTTTAAATGAGCAGGAAAAATATGAAGCCATCCTTGATGGAACCTACCAGGCTCCAGATATTGCTAAAGATGAAGGATAAAATTTTCAGTCATGAAAAAATACACACTGCTATTTCTCTTTTTATTGTTCATATTATCTTCTTTCAAACAAGATAAGCAAGCGTATCAACTGTTTTCATCAGAAGGCAAGAAATTAAAATACAAAGACCTGGTCAAAAGAGCTGGTGAGTCAGACATTGTTTTTTTTGGTGAACTGCATAACAATCCTATCTGCCATTGGCTGCAATTAGAACTATCACGAGATCTTTACAACCCGGAAGACAAACAGCTCATTCTTGGTGCTGAGATGTTTGAAACCGACAATCAGCTTTTGCTTGATGAATATCTATCCGGTACCATCAAACAAAAAAACTTTGAGAATGAAGCCAAACTATGGCCAAACTATGACACAGATTACAGTCCGTTGATAGAATTTGCCCGGGCAAATGAAGTTGATTTTGTAGCCACCAACATCCCCAGGCGCTATGCAGCTGTTGTCCATAAAATGGGCTTTGAAGGGTTAGACAGTCTGAGCAAAGAGGCCAAAGCTCTTCTGCCTCCACTCCCTGTTTTATATGATCCGGAATTAAAAGGATATAAAAGCATGCTTGAAATGATGGGTGGCATGGGAGGCCACGCCAACCTGAATCTCCCCAAAGCCCAGGCCATAAAAGATGCCACCATGGCCCATAATATCCTGCAAAACTATTCTGACAATAAGTTATTCCTCCATTTTAACGGTACATACCATACCAATGATCATGAAGGCATCGTTTGGTATATCAAACAGGAGCGGCCTGATCTGAATATTCTGACCATTGCAAGTGTTGAACAGGAAGACCTTGATGGTTTAAATGAAGACTTTCAGGGTAAAGCAGATGTGATTCTTTGTATCCCTTCCAGAATGACCAAAACCTACTAATGGCATGATCTCCAAAGCCAGAATCTCTCTGATCAGATCACTAAGAAACGGAAAGTTCAGAAAAAAGAATAACCTATTCATTTGCGAGGGGCCAAAGCTCACCGAAGATATAATCAGGAGTAAATTTAATATCGAGGCATTATATTGCCTTGGATCCTGGGCAGATAACAATTCGATTCTGCTCCAGTCAAAAGATATAAATGCTGAAATAATATCAGAAAAAGAGTTAAAACAAATCAGTTCACTCATAACACCTAATGAAGTAATTGCTTTGGTGGAAATTCCAAGAAGATCACTTCTAAAGGACACTTTACTCCCGGGCATCAAAATCATCCTGGATGACATCCGTGACCCTGGAAACCTGGGAACCATAATCAGGCTGGCAGATTGGTTTGGCATCGGCCAGATCATTTGCTCAAAAGAAACTGTTGACCTTTACAACCCCAAGGCAGTTCAATCCACAATGGGTTCAATAGCACGGGTAAATGTTTATTATGAGGATCTTCAAAGCCTGTTGCAGGATTATTCTGATAAAACAAAAATCTACGGAACCAGGATGGATGGTAAAAACATTTATACAACTACCTTGGATGCCAATGCATTTGTTGTCATAGGAAATGAATCCAATGGCATATCCAAAAACCTGGAGCCCTTCATTGACAATTACATATCCATTCCTGCGTTCAAGGAGGGTGCTGAATCACTAAACGCCTCAATGGCCACAGCCGTTATTATCTCAGAGTTCAGAAGAAATGAATTTTATCCAAACAAAACGTAATTATTATTGTTTCAACTATAACGAACTAAACTATGATCTGGAAACTAATAATCATATCGGTTATATTGATTGCCATAGCTTTGACAGGCATTGCAATAAAAATGTTCATGAAAAAGGATGGTGAATTTAAGAAAGCCTGTTCCAGTGTAGACCCCAAAACAGGAAAAAGGTTGGGTTGTACATGTGGTGCTGAAGATAGTGAAGAATCATGTGAAAATAAGCATCATCATTAGTTTATGATCATTGCTTCAAACCCTTTTGTGGTTATAGATTGATATTCCCCGTTTTCATCCGAGTAGATAAAGAATGCGTCTAATTCCTTATTTTTTTCTAAAAACTTCATAGATTTTTCCACTCCCATCACCATAAATGCAGTAGCATAAGCATCTGCGGTTGCACAAGCATTTCCGGTCACAGAAACACTCAGCAATGAATGTTCCACAGGATAACCTGTTAATGGATTTATGGTGTGGGAATAGCGTATCCCGTCTTTAACAAAAAATTTTCTGTAACTTCCGCTTGTTGCAACAGCCTTGTCATTCAACTCTATTCTTATTTGAAGCCTTCTTTCATCATATGGCTCTGATGAAGGCTTTTCCACACCTACAACCCAGGCCTCATTATTTGACTTCCTGCCTTTACCAAGTACTTCCCCTCCAACATCAACGAGATAATCCTCAATACCATGTGTTTCCAGGAAATCACCGATCAAATCAACTGAGTATCCCTGAGCAATGGCATTAAAATCAATTGAAATATCTGGATATTTCTTGCTCAAAAAATTACCATTCAGATCGACCATATTATAACCAACAAACTGCATAATGCTATCTACCATACTGCTATCAGGTTCAATCCCCTCCCGGAAACCAAAGCCCCAGGCATTAACAAGTGGTCCGACAGTAATATCAAAATGTCCTTTAGTTGATTCAGCAACCTGAAATGACATCTCGCAGAGAGTTTTAACAATATCATCCACCCGGCTTCCTGAATCACTTTGATTAATTTTTGAAATAACAGAAGATGGCACCCATAAAGAGGCAGATTGGTCGAAGCGTTTTAAGAGTGAATCAATTTCCGGTTGAAAATTTCTATCCTTGTGATCAAAATACGTCACAGCATAATATGTTCCCTGGGCTTCCCCCATAAAAGAGACCTTTTTTTCTGTTATACAGGAAGAAAAAAATAAAGAAAGACAAACAAAACAAAAACAGAGCTTTTTCATGAGGTTGTGATATAAAAAAACTGTCCTATCATAGGACAGGACAGTCAATTTTTTTATCCTCCAAAGTCATCGTATGCAATCATTTCAGGAGGCACGCCGTAATCATCCAGCATTTTCATAACCGCATCGTTCATCATAGGCGGCCCACAAATATAATACTCAATTTCTTCTGGTTCAGGATGTTTTTTAAGGTATTCATCCATCACAACCTGGTGGATAAAACCTGTGGAGCCTTTCCAGTTATCCTCCGGATTAGGCTCGGAGAGGGCAATATAGAAATCAAAATTCGGATCTTTATCGGCAATTTCCTGGAACTCATCCACATAAAACAACTCCCTTAAAGATCTTCCGCCATACCAGAAAGTTGCTTTCCTGTCTGTACTCTTGGTTTTGTATAGGTCAAAGATGTGTGACCTCATTGGAGCCATACCGGCACCACCGCCAATGAACATCATTTCCCTTTTGGTATCTTTGATGAAGAACTCACCGTACGGTCCTGAGATGGTAACCTTATCACCGGGTTTTCTGGAGAAGATGTAAGAGGAAGCAATTCCGGGATTAACTTTCATAAATTTCCCGGTTTTGCGGTCGAAGGGCGGTGTTGCAATCCTGACGTTGAGCATAATGATATTGCCCTCAGCCGGCTGGTTGGCCATGGAATATGCACGGAAGATAGGTTCTGAATTCTTCATTTTCAGATCCCACATATTGAACTTATCCCATTCATCCCTGTATTCTTCTTCAACTTCAATATCTTTGCCAAAATCAACTTTACATTTAGGTATATCTATCTGGATATATCCACCGGATTTAAACTCCAGGTTTTCACCTTCAGGAAGCTTAACCACAAACTCCTTAATAAATGTAGCCACATTATGGTTAGAAACAACTTCACACTCCCATTTCTTAATACCAAATATCTCAGGAGGCACATTGATCTTCATATCTTCACGAACCTTTACCTGACATCCCAGCCTCCAGTCTTCCTTGATTTCTTTTCTGGTAAAATATCCTACTTCCGTGGGCAAAATACTACCTCCGCCATCAATAACCTGACACTTACACATGGCACATGTACCTCCACCACCACAGGCAGAGGGGAGGAAGATGCCTCTGGCAGATAAAGTACTGAGCAAAGTAGATCCGGGATCAACTTCGAGGTCCTTTTCTTCATTTATGGTTATATGGACTTTCCCCTGTGGGGTCAGCTTTTTCCTGGCAAATAACAACATCCCAACCAGGGAAATAATGATCAGCATGAATACTATTATGCTTGATAGTACTATTGTTCCGATTCCTACTAAAAGTAACATCACCTTAAAATTTTAAAGTTTAATTCCCATGAACATCATAAAAGCGATGCCCATCAAACCTGTAATTATAAATGTTATTCCAAGTCCGCGTAAAGGTGCAGGGACATTGGAATATCTTATCTTTTCGCGGATGGCTGCAATACCAACAATTGCGAGGAACCAACCCACTCCTGAACCCAGTCCGAATGAAGTTGCCTCGGCCAGGGACTGATATTCCCTTTCCTGCATGAACAGAGAGCCACCAAGTATGGCACAGTTCACCGCAATCAGCGGAAGAAAGATCCCGAGGGAATTGTACAAAGCGGGAGAGAATTTTTCAATTACCATCTCAACCAACTGCACCATAGATGCGATAACTGCGATGAACATGATAAAGGTCAGAAAGCTAAGGTCAACCTCAGCAAATTCGCTGCTTATCCACGACAAGGCCCCCGGACCCAGCAGGTATCCATTAATAAGGTAGTTTACCGGAACGGTAATTCCCAGAACAAAAATTACAGCTATTCCCAATCCTACTGATGTTTTAACAGTTTTCGAAACTGCCAGATAGGAACACATACCCAAAAAGTATGCGAATATCATATTATCAATAAAGATCGACTTAACAAAAATGCTTACCAGATTCTCCATTTTGAATCGTATAAGTTGTATTACTAATTTTCTTCAATCAAATCACGCATACGGTAGCGCTGAACCCAAATGATCACACCAACAACGATCAGCGCCATTGGCGGCAGGATCATCATACCATTGTTTTCATAACCAATGCTGTAGAGGCCAAGTTTTTCCATAACCGGATATCCCCATAAGGTTCCTGAACCCAATAATTCCCTGAAGAAACCCACCACAATAAGTATCCAGCCATAGCCCCAGGCATTTCCAATACCATCGAGGAATGACGGCCAGGTTTTATTGCCCATGGCAAAGGCTTCAAACCGGCCCATGATGATACAGTTGGTAATGATCAGTCCAACAAAAACCGAAAGCTGCTTACTCACGTCATAAGCAAATGCTTTCAGAAACTGATCCACCAGAATCACCAACGTGGCAATAACCACCAGTTGTACAATAATCCTGATTCTGGGAGCAATGGTATTGCGCAACAATGAAATTACTACATTACCTACACCCATCACAAACATAACAGACAAAGCCATTACTATCGAAGGCTTCGCTTGGCAGTTACGGCCAATGCCGAGCAAATACCCAGCACCTGAACAGTAATGGGGTTCTCATGGCCCGGGTGTTGTTATTAATTTTCTGTTTTTTGCAGAAAACAATGGTGCTCTCTTCCTTATTTTCAGCTCATTTATTATACAGGTTTTTGTTTCCAACATGACTTCTAATGTATGGCTCATAGTTTTCAAGGCAATTCCTTAACATATCGGTAACGCCATTACTTGTAATGGTGCGCTGCCGGAAATGGCATCCACGCTATGGATTTGCTTTGAGGTGACAATTGTGAAATACCGCCTTTAACAACATCAATGATGATGAATTTCCTTGGTAAAATATTGTCTTTCCAATAAACTGGTCAGAAAATTCCTTTGTTGATATTTCCGCACCCAACCCCGGTGTTTCCCTTATCATGTCCAAAGTCAGCACCTACGACCTTTTCAAAACTGGGGCCTAATGCAATATTGCCATATACAGGGCCCCATAGTCCTTTTCCCAGCAAGGGAACGATATAGACAATATCATCATCGATATGTGCGATGTACAGGGCGACAAATAGATTTTCCCTGCGATTTTTTGAATAATTCCGTTTTCAGGTCAAGGTCAAAAGCACGCAGATCACCTTTTTCAAATTTTTGATCCTTAAAAATACTCACCACATTTCCTTTTTCATCGACAACCAACTCTTCAGTGATGAACTGTGCATAAATTTCGGCATCTTCGGAAGCGGTTATTTCCGTAGCAGCAAGAATACCCTGCATTTTTGCACCATATTTCCCTCGATTGGTTTCAGGAGCATTGCGACAGATGACAGGATAGCTGCCACAACGATGACCATGATCGACGAATAAATAAATATGTATTCGTTATGTACATGTCTATATTTGATTATTTTATTCAATTACCTTGAGTTGCAACGGCCCATCTTTTCCTGCGTTTCCTGATATTTGCCTGAAGTACATAGTGATCAATCAGCGGTGCGAACACATTCATGAAAAGTATAGCCAGCATCACTCCTTCAGGGATATGTGGGTTAAAGACCCTCACAATGATCACAAACAAGCCTATGAGGAAACCGTAAATGTATTGTCCTTTTAATGTTTGTGTCGCTGAAACAGGGCAGCCATAAACACAGCCCAAATGCAAAAACCACCCATAATCAGGTGATGCCATGCGGATCATCATATAATCATTAAGTGCAATAAGATTAAAAATAAATCCCATAAAAAGGCCCCTGACAAACCATAGAAAGCATTATTCTCCAGCTCCCCACTCCGGTAATGATCAGGATGGGCACCAATAAGTATGGCAGGAACAGAGGTTTCTCCAATGGATCCGGAATAAAACCCCAAAACATGTCGGCTACGCTGGGTATCTTGTCAACCTCTCCAACCAGTGCATGTCCCAATGGTGTAGCACCGGAATATGCATCTGCTTTATCTGCAATCCAGACTATATCTCCGGAAATTTCTTTTCGGGTAAGCAAAAACAAAATGCCCCTGGCTGTTAAAGCAGGATTCAGGATGTTCATGCTGTCCCGCCAAATACTTCCTTAACGAAAATAACAGCAAAAAGCAGTAGAGACAGCAACCATCCACAAAGGGATATCGGGGGCATAACCAATGGTATCAACATTGCTGAAACGAGGAATCCTTTCATTGACCTCGTGTCCCTGGATCTGGGCAAAGATGAACTCAAATGGCCAACCCGGTAACATAGGATACAACTATTATTGGAAAGGCTTTAATAAAACCGTACCAGAAATTTTGCCAAAAACCAGATGCTTCACCAATTGACAAAAAGTGCTGATATCCGATATTCCACATTCCGAAGAGCAATGCCGGAATAAGTGCCATCACAACAATTGACATGGTTCTTTTCATGTCTATCGCATCCCTGATGTGACTTCCTTTAAATGTCACATTATTTGGTACAAAAAGGAATGTCTCAAAGGCTTCGAAGGTAGACTGAAGCTTTTCAAACCTTCCCCCTTTCTCAAACTGAGGTTTGATCTTGTCGATATAATTTCTTAGTCCTTTCATCATAGACAATATAATATTCTTACATCATTTCTTTTCTCATGATATCCAAGCCCTTGCGGACAATACCCTGAATCTCGGTTTTGGAGGTATCAATGAATTCGCACAATGCAAAATCTTCTTCCTCCACTTCATAAATCCCTAGGTTTTCCATCTGGTCTATATCCTCAATCATGATGGCTTTGATCAACTGCATTGGATAGATATCAAAAGGGAATACTTTTTCAAACATCCCAGTCATTACAAATGCCCGTTCTCCCCCGTGGAGGTTTGTATCTATAGTAAACTTCCTTTTGGGTTGCAGCCAGGAAAAAAATGAATGGTAAAAACTGAATTTATTAAATCCAGGTGATGCCCAGCCAAAGAATTCATAGTAGTCTCCTTCAGGAATAACTGTTACCTGGCTATCGTAGAATCCAAGGAATCCATTTTTTTCAATCTTTCGACCGGTAAGGACATTGCCGCTGATGTATCTCAAATTTTTCTTTGAAACATCATCTTTCACCATATCCATAATGCCGGCACCCATCCTCGTTTTAAGGTATTGCGGTTTTGCCACTTCAGAACCTGTAAGGGCAATTATTTTGGATGCATCATATTTACCGGTTTTAAAAAGCCTGCCAATCATGAGTACTTCCTGTGGCCTGAGATACCAAATAGATTCGCCCCTGTTCAAGGGCATCAACGCATTAATCTGTGTACCAACATTTCCCGCAGGATGTGGTCCTTTAAAACGGTTGATGACCACATTTTTTGCATTCAAAAAGGTTTTGGTGGTTCCTTGTTCTGCAGAAATATTCAAATGGATCTTTCCGGAAGTCAATTTTCCCAGAGCATTCAAACCTTCCTGGAACTCATTCTCCTGCCCATCCATAATAAAATCATAATCCGGGGCTAAAGGATGTGTATCAAAAGCAGATATCATAATGGCCTTAGGGTCTACATCTGGCAAGGCGATGATCCCGTATGGCCTTTGCCTGATCACAGGCCATAAACCTGCATCCAGCATTTTCTGAATAATGGCATCCCGCGTTAAATCATTGGGATCGGCAGCACCAAAATCCTCAGCCGTAAATTTATCATCGGAATCAATGACAATCTCGAGCAAGACACGTTTGGCACCGCGCCGGATCTCATTTACCTTTCCACTTACCGGTGCTGTGAATTTTATATTATCCCGGTACTTATCAAAAAATAAAGGAGTGCCGGCTTTCACCTCATCTCCTTCTTGAACAAGTGGCTTGGGGAATATACCAACAAAATCAATGGGTTTGATGGCATATTGCTTTGATCGGACCTCCCTGGTAGTTTTATCTGCCTCTCCAAGAAGACTTATATCCAATCCCTTTTTAATCTTGAAAATTTCAGGCATGTTAACAATATATATATATATTTGGAAACTGCAAGTTTACAAAAATTTGCAATTACAATATTAAAAAAAAATAAAGCTTATCCCATATGAAAACATGATCTTTATCAGTTTTTATAAAGCCTTATTTTTGCAAATAGTACTTAAACACAATTCAGAATCAATGCAGCATAAAATTTTTGTTGTTTTTTTAACAATACAATTTCTTTTCTGTTATTCATTTGGACAAGATATTGAGCAGGAAGAATATTATGAGCCGGAATACATTCGAAACACCAACCACGCCTATGTTGAAAACATCAAAACTGTGAGGCTTTACAAGGATGGATGGGAAATGGCAGCTCCGGTGATCAACCTGAATTCATCAGAACATTTGCGTCTGGAATTTGATGATCTTGAATCCGATGTCAAGAACTATAAAGTTTCTTTTGTCCATCATGATGCAAACTGGCAGCCTTCGGATCTTGAACCCATGGAATACCTTGATGGATTTTATTATGATGACATCAACGATTATGAATTTTCCTTCAACACCACAAAATCATTCACCCATTATTATGTTGATCTTCCAACGGATTACCTTAGGTTCACGAAATCCGGCAATTATATTTTACAGGTTTATCTTGAAGAAGAAGACCGGGATAAGATCATCCTCACAAGAAGGTTCATGGTAGCCGACCCCAAAATCAGCATTAAGGGAAAAGTTGGAAAGCCGGTTAATGTAAGTGAAAGGGAAGAAAAACAAGCCGTTGACTTTGTAATCATCAGTGATGACTATTATATTTCTGACCCTTACAACAAACTGAAGGTTATTGTCAGGCAAAATGGCCGATGGGACAATGCCCTTACAAATTTAAAGCCCAGAATGGCTGGTGGAGGTGAGATTGATTTCCGGATGCTAAAAGACAATGTATTTAACGGAATCAATGAATTCAGGAATTTTGATATAAAAAGTCTGAAATACAATTCCGAAAGGATCCGCCGGATAGAATACGCACCTGACGGATACCATGTTTACCTTTGGCCTGATGAGCGAAGGATTTTTAAACGATATGTTTTTGATAATGATTTGAACGGAAAAAGGTCCATTGAATCGGAAAACAGCAACAACTATGCAACGGAAAGTGATTATGTATGGGTACATTTCACTTTGCCATACGACTTCCCCCTTGTTAATGGCAACCTTTATATCATGGGTGCACTAACAGACTGGCAATTTACTGAAGATGCCAAGATGGTTTACAATTTTGAGAAAAAGGTTTATGAAGCCGAATTATATCTTAAGCAAGGTTATTATAATTATCTTTTTGTTTTCCTGGAAGATGGGCAGAAAGCGGGTGATGCCACATTGATTGAAGGAAATCATTTTGAAACGGAAAATGACTACAGTGTTTACGTTTATCACCGGCAGGAAGGTTCCAAGTATGACGAATTAATTGGTGTACAACACTTTAACTCCCTTGTTAAGTAACTCAACACATTGTTATTCGTATCTGAGCGATTCAATGGGATCCAGTCTTGCGGCTTTCATGGCAGGAATTATTCCTGAAAGCAAAGCAACAATCAAGCATATGAATACTCCCATAAATATCCATGCCCATGGGATTAAAAATGAACTATCGAAGATGAATGAAAGAACATTGCCGATAATGATTCCCAGCAAAATACCTACAAGGCCGCCAAGCTGGGCTATCACCACAGACTCCACCAGGAATTGATTACGGATGATCCTGCTGTTGGCTCCAATGGCTTTTCTGATACCTATTTCGTGTGTACGCTCGGTAACGGTAACAAGCATGATGTTCATCAAACCAATTGCTGCTCCCATCAGGGTGATGAGGCCAATGAATGTTGCTCCAAGCCTTATATATTTCAAAAAATCAAAGAGCATCTTGGCAATGTTGTCACTTTTGGTCATGCTGAAGCTATCTTCTTCACCCGGAGGAACATCCCTGATGATCCTGAGCAAGCCGGTTGCTTCTCCAATGGCGGGGTCCAGGTCTGCTGTTTCCATGGTCATCACGTTAATGGAATAATTCATGTTTGGTCTGGGAAAATACTGACGTACATTATTAATAGGTACAATACACTGCCGGTCACCCGAAAAACCCACGCTGGAACCCTTTTCTGCCATTACTCCAATTACCCTGTATTTTCCGGGGCCGATAGAGATCACCTTTCCAAGCGGATCTTCATTTTTTGCAAAAAGCCTGCTAACAATCTGGCTTCCGATAATGGCAACATGCCTTCCATTCTGGATTTCATTAGCTGAAAAGTTCCTGCCACTTTTCAGTTCAAATCCGGCTGTGATCAGGTAATTTTCATCTGAACCTATAACACCCACATTGGGATCTGTTTTTTCAGATTCATATTTTTTCATCTAACCCTCCTTTTGGGTGGCGATATAGGCAGACACGAAAGAGGGAAAATCATATCTTTTTTTGAATTCCTGGGCTTCATCATAGGTGATGGGCCTGAAGTACTTTGGTTTTGACCTTTGATTTCCAATATGAACCATTAAGGTTCTGTTCCGGATGGTAAAAGTATTGGAACCCATCATGGCAAATTGCTGGTTGAGATTAAACTTGATAACATCTATGGAGGTGAGTATGCCCACCAGCGCCATGATCCCAAAGGAGATGATCAATATTGTAAGAATGGTTCTTACCTTGTGGCTTTTTATGGATTCAATCGAAATCCTGATATTCTCAAAGAAAATGGAATTCATCAGCAATTGTTTATGTAACAAAAATAATAAAATACTTCCTGGAAGTCATGACTTCATTTTTTTTAATAATCTAACAGGAAAAGGCAGGTTATCTCTTCGAATTCTAAGATACGAACATTCTTTCGAACCAAAACCTTTATAAAACCGTGCAAGATCCGGATTATTGGAACCATCAAAATCCAACACAAGATGGGAATTGGAATTTTCCTTGATAAAATGGTCGATGATCAGGAACATGGCCCTTCTTTCCCGTCCTTCCTGGTTCAAACCTGAAAAGATAAAAACCGACTTCTTATTACCTGTAATAAATACCGCACCGGCACATAATTCATTGTATTCAGTATAAACGCCATAAATCTGGGTCAACCCCCGATGTATGCCTGTATATATCAACCGGCTTAACCGCTGATAATCAAAGTCTTTTAAATTTGGGATATCATTACCTCTGTTTTCTCTGAAAAGGGAAATGATCCCGGAAGGTTTAATATCTTTCATGATGGAAGATCCTGATTCTTTTGCCTTTTTGAGATTACGCCTGGCATTGGTGGAATAATTTTTATACAGGGCATCATAAGATTGTATCAGATCCAATTCGTGATTTACCTGGGGATAAACTTTAAATCCATCCGATTCAACCTTATTTAATACATTCAGGTTCATTTCCACCAGTCTGAATTTTTTTGGGATGGCAGCAAGAAATTCATGCACCTTATAAGGTGTCAGGATATTCCTGGAGAATATTCCAAGTTGTTGTGCAAAATAGGGTTGATAAACATAGCTGACTCCATATTTTTTTCTGACCACCAATGGCATAACCCTTTCATAATCGTCTTCAACAAGTGCTTCCCACTCTGGTGCAACAATGTCAAGATACCAGGGATAGGCATATATATTGCCATTGAAAGAAGAACCAATGCACTGATCCCACTTTTCTTTGTCAATATCCTTGTGTTTGAAATACCTGATCATTTGCTGCACTCCTTTATAATGGTACGAAAGGCCTTATGTTTCTTTTTATCATTGCTGAGTGCATAATTATGCCATACACCTGTCAGACTTCCACCGTAATAATTGATCCTCTTAAACAAAGGCTTAACAAAGCTAATATAATCCTTTGGACTAACCCCCATATAATCCTGCATGGCTGTATCCATAAACATGAACGGATAAATCATAAGATCCTTTTCTTCCTCCTCCAACAAATCGTAAAACGGATAAGGAATACTGATACCTGCCCGAAAACCATTAACAGACGCATATCCCATTGAAAAGTCTTTTTTTATACCACATTGCTGAAGGTTCCTGAATGTTTCGGGAAATTTCATTCGGAGGAAATGCTGACGGCTTAAAACAATTTCCTTTCCTGTTATTTCAGACAGGCGTCTGATCTCCAACTCCAGCCTGCCGGGCTCCTCATACGATCTGTAAGAAGGATGGATCCCTATGCCGGCATCCTTTGAAAGGCGCAATATCAGCTCCCTGAATTTTTTATTCCGGTAAGAAATATTCTTATCATAGGGCCCATAATCGCCCAGGAGAATAAAATAGGTTGGCTTAATTCCTTGATTGTTGAATGTTTTAAGCTGAAATTCGAAGTTATCATATGGGTCTTGCATTTTCCCTGTGTTCACCCTGATCCTTTCTTTGATATCTGCAAACCTGGCCTTAAGAAGAAGCTTGGCCAGTCCGCCGGCAGCCCTTAAAAACCCTTTTCCATGATGAGCAAAAGCAATATCAACATCAACAGTGGGAATAAAAGTATATCCGGGAAACTGAATCCGGATGCCCTGAAATTGATCATTAAGCATGTTCCCAACCTTATCCGCAATCACATTTGCCAGAGGCAAATCCAGGAAATCATACTGGTAAGCCAGGCTGGCAGCAGGGATAAACCGGTCATGACTATCCCTTTCATTTTTATGATATTCTTCATAACGGCTTACCAGATAAAACACAACAGCCAAAGGATCAAATGGCAGGTCTGAATTTTGGTTGTTGCCAAAAAATACCGGAATCCCAGACCAAATGAAAACCTTTGGATTAATCTCCCGGACACCTTTTTCGAACAACAAACCTGAGGGTTGGATCTTAAAGGACCCTGGAATATCCACATCTGAGTAATTGATCAGAGGAATATCACCACCAGGTATGTCATCCTTTGATTGAACCAATCGCCATGATATTCCAAGCAACTCAGTGAAAAATATCTTCAATGCATAACGTAACCTGGGAGAATCATTTTTTGAGAAAATTAGAACCATGATTTATACGATCGTGAACTGTTTGATACTTTCTAAATTTATAAAGAAATCCTTTAACTACATCCCTGATGTACAAATTTGTACTGAATGCCGCAATATTATTGGCATGATTATTAATGATGTCGTTACGGATTATTTTTCCGGCCCCCGGCAGTTCCAGCAAACAAAAACGGATCCCGTTTATAGTTGTGTCATCGATAAATTCATCCCTGAGCAATAATTCAAGCCTGTCCATTACCATGGTCCATCCGGGCTTTTTCTTGTAAAACAGGAAGTCTTTGTGTGTATGTATATTGTGATCATCCACATAGTCTATCATGATCTTCAAATACCGGCGATATTTTACCTTCAGGGTTTCCTCAACATAATGGGTATATGTAAGAGCATCAGCCGGTTTTGTGCCGGCAAAAAGCATCTTGGCGTTAAGCTGCTCCAAAAAAGCAAAAGGAGAATTCCTTCCAAAAGAACTCTTGTTTCTTAATTCGCTAAAGCTCATGGCATGTTTTCCCCAAACCATAAACGAATGCAAGGGATGCCAGGTCCTGATAAAGTCAGACCTATGAAAAGCGAGCAATGATAAAGCGCCTGTCACAGGTGGGGTATTAACAGGTGAAAACTCATCTCCTGATCTCAGGTTAAAATTATATGCAGGAATCAGGAGTGTGCCCTCTTTCCCAAGTTTTTTTTGGATAGCGTCAATCAGAAAGTTGGCATCAAAACCACCTTCTTTCTTCATTGAAACCATAGCAAGCCTGGTTATGTCCGATGCCACAACCAGGGTATCTCCCGGTTTGATATTTAGGTTAAATGGTATCTGTTTGTATGAAATATAGTCCTTTTCCGAGTTAATCATAGACTTAGCAGTATCAAAACCGTTTTCTGTATTGTATCAGTTCCTGTTTGTAGTTTAATCTTTCCCAAAAAGCTTTTCCCTGGGTGTTGCCGGATATCACCTGTAATTCAACAGAGTGAACATTTTTCTTTTTGAACCAGTCTTCCAGTTCCCGAACCATAGATTTTGCCAATCCTTCCTTTCGATAAATCTTTTCCACATACACATGGGTGATAACTCCTGTTTTTCCTGCCTTAAGATATGGCGGTGCCATAAGAAGTGATCCGTGGGCAAAGCCAACCACAGTATCATTGTTTACAACAGCAACCAGTTTGCTGAACCTGTTCAGGGAATTTTCTATGGATCTATACCAGATATCCGATGCACCTTCAGCGGGTTGCAACAAAGCCCCCATTTCTATGAATTCATCATACATTACATCGAAAAGTGATTTTATCTTCTCAACAATATCATTCTGTTGGCCATCAATGGTGATTATTTCTACTTTATTCATTCCTGAAAAAGTTTTACAAGACCTCCCAGGGTTGTAAATGCCTCATCATCTACAATATTATCAAAGTCCAGTTCCTTGCCAAAATGTGTTTCCAAATCTCCCACAAAAGCCACAAAAGCCATAGAGTCCATTAAACCGCTTTTCACGAGGTCGAAATCCCCATTCAGTTCATCCTTTCTGACCCCATAAATTTCCAGTTTATCCCGGATGGAATCCACCATGTGATTAAACACCAAATCGTATTTTTTCATTTTCCAGGAGTTAAAACTTTCAGACTAAAATAAACAAAATACTAACCTTTTGCCGCCCATTCCATCAATTCCTTCCTGTCAATCTTTAAATTGCTGTTTAAGGGCATTTTGCTTATCATCCTGATTTCTGCAGGCAGCATATACCATGGCAATCTTTTCTGCATATCATTCATAATATTTTCAGGACGCATCTTTTCTTCAGAATCTTCAATAAAAGCAATTAGTCTTTTCACAGAAGAATCCTGATCCAATTTGCCAACAACTACAGACGAGCATCCGGTTATATCATGCAAATGGTTTTCAATTTCCAAAAGATTGACCCTGTATCCACCGATCTTAACCTCATTGTCTTCCCTTCCAAGAAAAAACAGATCCCCATCCTCATCTTCAGCAACAAGGTCCCCTGTACTATACCATCTTTTATTTACTTTGTTGTAAAATGCTTTTTCAGTATTTTCAGGATCATAATAATATCCCTCTACAACCTGTTCACCGGACAGAGCAAGGATGCCTTTTCCATTATGCTGGTTCAGAAATTCCTTTTCATGGCCTGAAAAAACCCTGCCAATAGAAACTATACCATTTTTGGATTTTTTATCATGATCTGAAGAACCATATTTACAGGATGTTATGGCTATGGTTGTTTCAGTTGGACCATAAAGGTTCCATATTTCTGAAGCAGGAGCTGCATTTTGCCAGGAATCAGCAAGTTCAACCGGCAGTGGTTCTCCGCAAAACAAGCTAACCCTGAGTTTCGGGAAGGCATTCTCTTTCAACAACCGCATTCGCTTTAACAATACCGCCTGGGACGGCACTGAAAACCATACAGATATCTTTTCATGCTTAATATACTTTGATATCCTGAGTGAGGATTGTTCTTCAGGTACACACAGGCAGGCACCTGAAATCCAGCAAACGAACAAATCGTGGACACTCAAATCAAAAGTGAGATCAAACATCTGAGAAAACCGGTCACGTTGATGAAATTCAATCTTATCCAGGATATTCCTTAAATAAGCTGTTACATTCCTGTTGGACACAGGCACACCCTTGGGAATTCCGGTTGATCCTGAAGTGAACATGAGGTAAGCCATGTCTTCCTGGCTACTTTTTATTTCAGGAATTTCAGCACAACCATCATTTTTTACAAATTTTATTTTGTATCCGTTTACTTTATGTTCATTTGATGGTATTCCTTCGTCAACTATTAACAAGGGCTTTTCCATATCATCCTCAAAAACATTGTTAACCTCATCAAGATCATGATGATTCAAAACGATGGCCCTTGCCCGGGATCTCTTAAATATTTGATTGTTCCTTTGCCCGGGAAACTTTGGATTCAATGGTAAATATGTGTTGGAAGCCATCAGTATGCCGAGGATTCCAGAATATGCCGTGAATTTCCCCGAACACCATACCGCAACAGGTTCTTTTTGCACATCTGAATCAATCAACGCTTTTGCAACAGAGACAGCATGGCCAATTAAATACTCATAATTATATTCCTTCACACCAATGCAGATTGCCGGGTTTTTGGCGTAATTTTTCGACCGGGCAATGATATTATTTATAAGGACAGGATCGATGTCTTTATTATTGTTCATTTGTATTCTTCTGCTGAGACTTTTCTGAATAACATAAGTGCATCCGCAAAAAACTTAACAGCCCAGTTTGGGTATGCAAAGGGTTCATAGCGACCCCATAGTGGAAAAGAACCGGTTATTGCACCAAAGGTATTTTTGCTTTTGCTGTTGTGAACATCCTGCAGCCACATGAGTTGATGGATCATTTTTATCGCGCTTTCGTAATATGATCCATAAATACCGGATTGATGTATCTTTAGCCATACGCTGCTCATTTGTGCCATACCTGTCAGGATCGGATATTCAGATCCTCTCCAGCTTTCATTATACCTTCCATGTAAAAACCCATTCTTTTTATATATCTCTTCCAACTTGCCGGCAGGGAATTCGGCAGCTTCAATAAATTCCTTGTTATCGAGCAGTATTCCACAATCAAGCAATCCCTCAATGGTATATGCAATGGTGTGGAGGATGGGCCTGTCGTTATGTTTGATGGTATTATCACAATCTTCGAACCATCCATTGCCTTTTTGTTTTTTTCTTACGATCCATTCCAGGTTTCGGATGGCATGATCCCGAAACCTTTCTTCACCTGATGCTTTCCAGGTTAACAACAATGGATAACTGACAAAAGAATCATACACCCTTGCCTGATTCATCAAAGCATGATCTTTCCAGTATCCATCCGGATGCTGAATATCGCAAAGCCAATCCGCGCCATTTACTGCACTGTTTAGAAATATTTCCTTTCCGGTTTCACGGAATGCCGACAGCAATCCGCGCAAAACCTGGCCTGTGTTAAATACAATTTCCGGTCTGTCTTCATTAATGCGGCCACCCTGCCAGCCCCCACTATTCCTCTGTATGGAAACCAGCCATTCAGCGGCTTTCAATGCAGATTGCCTGCTGTCATCATCATTTGATATTTTACTGTATTCCAATAATGTTGTGATGATATATCCGGTTGTTTCGGGATAAGAAGTTGACCACCCCCTGGAAAGACTGAATGATCCCATCCCATGATCTTCCATCATTTCCTGTGAATGGACTAACCAGGAAATGCTGCTTTTCAGGCTAATTTCAACAGCTTCAGCAGGTGCCTCCTTTAAGCTCAGCCATTCCGGCCTTTTCCGGTGATATTTTACAAAGTCTTTGTACAAGTATATAAACCTGCCAGATAATATTATCCTGGAGAAACTAATGGCATATCTGATAAGGCTTTTCAACATAACGATCCAAAAGATTTATAGCAAAGATAAGTTGAAATGACCGAAGAAAGTTACAGGGAGATCAATTATCTTTTGCCAGTCCTATCCTGACCAGCTCCTCATAAGTCTTAATTCCGTTCTGTCCAAGTATTTTTTCGGAAAATGATTCATTATTCCATAGGAGCACCATATTCCCACCCGACTTTTTAACTTGCTTGACGATATACCGGTATTCTTCCATCCCACTGCCATGTTTAAAAGCTGTATCCATGAAAACAAATGGGTGCAGTTTTAAATGGGTCTGTGCATCCACATCCAAATCATAAAAGTTGAAAGGTCTTGAAGTCCCGGCCCGGAATCCGGGTGTAGTAGCATAGCCCATAGAATAATCTTCCACGATATCCAGGTTCAGCAAATTTCTGTAGGTGGATGGAATATTCAAAACCAGGAAGTGTTGCCTGCTCTTATTGATTTCTCTTTTCAATACTTCTGACAAATTACTGAATTCTACGGATAAAAGATCCGGGTTACTAATTGAAGAGAAAGAAACATGCAAGCCCACATCGCAATAATCGGCCAATGATTTGATCAAAACCTGAAATCTGCGGTTATTGAAAGATATATTTTTATCATTGGTACCATATCGAGCAAAAAGTATGAAATAAATTGTTTCCAGCCTGTACTTATTGTGAATTTCAAGTTGTTGCTCATAAGTATTGTAAGGATCCTTTTCCATACCAAGCAATACCCTGCTGCGTTTTTTAAAGCCTTTCCAATTCAGGTCAATCAATGACATCATAAAACCTGCCGCTGATCTCACAAAACCTTTGGCTTTATATGCATAAGCAGCGTTGATGTCGATGGTTGGTATAAACTTATATACAGGGTCGGGGATCTTAAATTCATTATAATTTTCACTGATGATCAGGGCAAGTTTTCTTATCCAGACATCCACAATCGGCTTATTCAGGAAACCCTGCTGATAGGCAACGCTAAATTTTGCCTGGAACCTGCCGTATTCGTCCTTCACATATGGGAGATATTCTTCATACCTTGACAAAAGGTAAAAGGAGGCAGAAAAGACATCAAAAGGCATTGCGGAAGCAGTTTGGTGGATGGGAAAGAATGCAGGAAGACCTTCATATTCAATAAAAGATAAATCTCTATTTTCTATTCCTCTTTCATGCAGCAATCCGCTTGAAGCAAAAAAAATGCCCACGCCCAGATCAGCTTCGGAATAATTAAGTTTTGGGCCATCATGTGCAACATAGCCATCAATATTGTCAATGAGAGTATAATCCCACCTGAGCACATCCTTAAAAATAAAATCAAGGATGTATTTTAACCTGTTTGATGGCCTTGTAGTAAATATCAAAATCATTTGCCTACAAATATAATAACATAATATTCGTGTTTTCAAAAATGACAATATATAGTAAAACAGAAACACAAAAGTTTAGTATTTTTGGATTCCAAATCGACAGTAACTCCATGGAAAATTTCATTGTATCAGCCCGAAAATACCGTCCCGCCACATTTGACGCCGTTGTTGGCCAGCAGTCCATTACAAAAACCTTAAAGAATGCCATCAGGAACAATCAGATTGCCCAGGCCTTTCTTTTTTGCGGGCCACGGGGCATTGGAAAAACCACTTGTGCCCGTATCCTGGCAAAGACCATCAACTGCATGAACCTTACAGATACCATTGATCCATGCAACGAATGCGAATCCTGTGTTTCATTTAACAAATCAGCTTCCTTCAATATTTATGAACTTGATGCTGCCTCCAACAATTCTGTTGAAGACATCCGGTTCCTTGTCGACAAGGTAAGGATACCCCCACAGGTTGGAAAATACAAAGTTTACATCATCGATGAGGTTCATATGCTGTCGGCCTCAGCTTTCAATGCCTTCCTGAAGACATTGGAAGAGCCACCTGCCTATGCCAAGTTCATCCTGGCTACCACTGAAAAGCATAAGATCATCCCAACCATACTCTCACGCTGCCAGGTCTTTGACTTTAAGCGTATTACTGTTGATGACATAGCCACACACCTTAAGTATGTGGCAGATAATGAAGGTGTTAAAGCCAGTGAAGATGCCCTGCACCTGATTGCCCTTAAAGCCGACGGTGCCCTCAGGGATGCGCTTTCCATCTTCGACCAGCTTGTGAGTTTTACGGGAAAGGAACTCAATTATGACGCTGTCATCCAAAACCTCAACATCCTGGATTATGATTATTATTTCAGAATCACAGACTGCATTGTTGACGGAGACATTCAGAATACCCTGTTGATAATCAATGAGATCATTTCAAATGGTTTTGACGGCCAGCATTTTTTAATCGGCCTTGGCGAGCATTTGCGGAATTTATTGGTCTGCAAGGATCCTGCCACCTTAGACTTACTGGAAGTTAGTCCCGGATTGAAAGGTAAATACCAGATACAGGCGGACCGCTGTGAAACGGGATTCATCCTGGAGGCCTTAAATATCAACAATCAGTGTGACATTACATATAAGGCAAGCAATAATAAGAACCTTCATCTTGAACTTGCATTGTTGAAAATGTGTTCTCTTACAGGCAATAGCAACGAAAAAAAAAAGGTCATAACCCAAAGTAAGGAAGAAAAAAAAACCACAGTAGAACAAAAGCCCGAACCAAAGCGTCAGGAAAGGAAAATTGAGAAAATTCCTGCTACTGTTGAAATGCCTTCTCCTGAAAAATCATCGAAACAGAATATTAAAAGCATGCCCGGCACTTTTTCGATTAAAAAGTCTAAGCAAAAAAATGGGGAAAAGAAAAACGAAGCCAATGCGGAGGAAGACCTCAGCGGAAAACCAGCAAAAATTTTTACACAGGATGACCTGAATACGACCTGGCAAGCTTACACCCAAAGCATAATAGATGTCTCCCCGAATTTATACAGCACCCTGTCAAAAAGAATTCCCATCCTGAAGGAGGATTTCATGATTGAACTAAAGATCGATAATAAGATCCAGGAGAAATTGATTACGGATCGCAGGATGGACATCCTGGGATACCTCCGGGAGGAACTCAACAATTTCAGGATTCAATTGAAAACAGAGATTGATGAGGAAGAGTCTGAATCCAAAGCCTATTTCCCGAAAGAGATCTTCGACAAAATGGCTGAAAAGAATCCCAGTTTGAAGGATTTGAAGGACAAACTGGATTTGGAACTGGATTTTTAGCATTAACCACAAGAGACACAGAGACACGAGAATTTCTTTGTGTCTCTGTGTTTTTGTGGCAAAAAATTTACTGCATCATAGGGTTTTTAACGTTTTTGTCCATGTTTTCCGGAAGCAGTACCACCTCAACATAATCTTCATCAAAAAACTGGTTTGCTGCAGCCTTTAAGCCGTCGATGGTCAATTTGTTCACATGATCCTCATATTTGAAGAATTCCTTTTTGTCTTCCTGATTATAATCCATGTTTCTAAGCTTGCTTATCCAGAAATTATTCTTTTTAAGCTGTTCCTGTCTTGTCTTCAGGAGGTTTTCCTTCACCCCTTTCAGGTCTTTCTGCAAGGGCCCTTCTTCCTTAAGGGTGTTGATCTCATCAAAGACAATGGCCTTCAGTTTATCAACATTACCCGGATCGCAATCAAACCGTATGACGACCTGATAATTCTCATATGGGTAATGGCTTTGCATATCATAAACCGCAACGCCATAAGTACCACCTTGCTCTTCGCGGATGGATTCGGTATACCTCACATCCAGGATGTCGCAAAGCGCAGCCAGGTTCATTCTGTCCTGTACCTCATTATAATCAAACTCCCCGTTGAAATTGATGTAAACAGTTCCTTTGGGAACTTCCATTTCCTTCACCACTTTCTTTTCCACCTTTGCCTCGGGCGGCCTGATGCCATTATCGCGCCATGTTTCCTCACGCATGACCTTTGGCAATCCACCAAGGTAGGTCTCAATCAAAGGCTGAACGGAATCCATGTTCAGATTACCAACAAAATAGAATTTAAAGCCGGCTGGATCTCCAAAACGCTCCCTGAAAATGAAGTTGATTCTTTCAAAGTCGGCTTCTTCAAGTAATTCTGGAGTCATCGGGCGTACCCGTGGGTGATAATCTGCCATGGTAACCGAAATTGTATCCTGGAAAGCCGCACCAGGGTCATTTTTCCTGTTTTCCAGGAAACCTTTCATCCTGGTCATCATGGAATTGAATGCTTTCTCATTCCTTGAGGGATCAGTAAAATAAAGATAGACAAGCTGTAACAGCGTTTCAAAGTCCTTCACCGACGAACTTCCTGTAAAGCCTTCATCTACACTACCAATATAAGGTCTGACACTAACGATCTGTCCTGCCAGCAGTTTCTCAAGCTCAATACTGTTAAAATCAGCAATACCACCCTCGTTGACAACCGAAGCACTGTAACTTGCAGAGATCTGATCATCCAGGTCGTACAATGAATTACCACCAAAGCTGAAAGCCCGCATCAGGATTTCATCGTCTTTGAAATCTGTGGGTTTAAGGATGACTTCCACACCGTTGGATAAGATCCACTGTTCGGTTCCAAGTTTTTTATCCTTCTTTTTCTTAACAACTTCTCCGGGTGCAGGTTTTTCAGATATCAGGGGCTTATCGGACATTTTATCGACAAACGGTTCAATTTCCATCTGATCAACAGATTCCACCAGGGCCAGAACCTCCTCCTTCATCGGGATAATGACATCCTCCCGTTCCGGACCTGTAATGATCACGACCCTGTTATCGTCTGTGATCCATTTGGGAGCCAATGTGTTAATCTCTTTCAAAGATATTCCGGGAAGAACATCTTGCATGAACTCATAATCAAATTCAATCCCGGGGATGGGATTATCCTCCAGGAAGTTTCCATAATATTGCCACACGTAGCTTTGTGATTCCTGTTTGTCTTTTTCTTTGAACTGCTTTTCCGTCTGGCTTAAAAGGTTCTTTTTTGCTCTTTCCAATTCCGATTCAGTGAACCCGTGTTTTTTCACCCTTTCGTTTTCCACCAATAATGTTTCCAGGGTTCTTTTGATGGCATCATTTTTTGAGACGGCAAATGAAATGTATCCATCCTTTGTCCTGACGATGCTGGAATAAGCAGAATAGCCATAAATAAACGGCGGATCCTCTTCCTGGAGCAGCTCCTGCAAACGATTGTTCAGCATGGTGTTGTAGAGCTGGTGAACAACAGACTGGCGGTAAAAGCCCATATCTTTTTCTTCTACAGCAGGATGCTTGTAATATAACTGGACAAAGACATATTGGGCTTCAGGGTCAGTTTCTATAGCCACGAGGGTCTCCTCATGATCAGGTACTGGAAATTCCAACCTGTCTTTTGGGTTCGGATGGGCCGGGATCAGTGAGAACTGTTCGGTGATTTGTTGTTCCATCTCGTCCACATCAAAATCCCCTACTGCTATGATGGCCTGAAGGTCGGGCCTGTACCAGTCCTGGTAAAAGCGTCTGAGCACTTCATAAGGCGCATTGTCGATGATCTCTATGTCGCCGATAACATCTCTTTCAGCGTATTTGGATCCCTGGTACAAGACTTTATCGGTTTTTGTCATCATGCGGAACATGGCCCCGCGACGGGTGCGCCATTCTTCGTGGATTACCCCGCGCTCGTTGTCGATCTCTTCATCTTCAAAGGACACATTGCTGGCCCAGTCGTACAGGATCAGCAAAGCTGAATCGACGTTGGCCGGCTTGTCAGTAGGCACTTTCTGCAGCATGTAAGTGGTTACATCATGGCTGGTGAAAGCATTGATCTCCGGACCAAACTTCATCCCGATGGACTGAAGGTAGTTGATGATGTCGTGCTTTTCAAAATGCTTGGTACCATTAAAGGCCATGTGTTCGCAGAAGTGGGCAAGGCCGTCCTGGTCATCATCTTCGAGGATAGCGCCGGCGTCCACAACCAGGTAAAACTCTGCGCGGTCTTTGGGCATTTCATTTTTACGGATGTAATAGGTTAATCCGTTATCAAGTTTTCCGATCTTAACATTGGGATCGGCAGGGACCTGACTGTCCCAGTCATAATTTGTATCCTGGGCCATTGAGGGCACAAGCCATGCTACGGCCAGAAGCAAAACGATAAATCTGATTGTCATTTCTTTCATTTTGGAGGGTTTTATTTATGACAAATTTATTGATTTTATTTTATATACCACCCCCTGTCCCTCTCCCTGAAATTATGGAGGAGGAATGCACTATGTTACCATATTAATAAATAATACTTTTAATACTTTCATTCTAAAAATGGATGGATTAAATTTGCTGACAATTCAACTTCAAACGCATGCTCAGGCAATTATCGTCATATATTCTCAGGAGATCCGGCTGGAAGATGGTTGGTGGTTTTCCTTACGATATCAAAAAAACTGTAATTCTGATCGCTCCCCACACCAGCAATATGGATTACATCATTGGGCGTTTGTTTTTCTTCAAGATCAATGTGCATGTGAAGTTTTTGATCAAGAAAGAGGCATTCTTTTTTCCTTTCGGTGGCTTGATCAGGTATTGGGGAGGCATTCCTGTGGACAGGAGAAAAAACAACAGGATGGTTGATCGCATAGCAGAAGAATTTAAGCGGCATGAAAGTTTGTATGTAGTGGTCACCCCTGAAGGCACAAGAAAGCTCATAACATACTGGCGCAGGGGATTTTATTACATCGCCATGAAAGCCGGGGTACCGTTGGCATTATCGTTCATTGATTATTCAAGGAAAGAGGTAGGCATCATGGAGATCTTTTATCCGACCGGCAGTTATGCCAATGATTTGAAATACATTGAGAACCTATACAGAGATAAGGTTGGACGACATCCGGAGCAGTTTAATTTGTATGTGAAGGAGAAGAAGAGGAAGGGTGATTAAGCGGGTAAGTGTTTGTGTTTGGCATAGATATGGGGGCTGGGATGCTGGATGATTGAATGATGTAAAAAAGGGACTCCATCCCGTAGGATGGAGTCCCTGAATCTAAAACAATCAACTTTCAACAAAAATTTTTTTTATTTCCCAATTCATACTATATTTGCACTCCTTTTCAGGAAAATCGTTCTAAAAGTTATTGGGAGTTTAGCTCAGCTGGTTCAGAGCATCTGCCTTATTACAGAGGGTCACTGTCTGAATCCAGTAATCTCCCACACAAAAGGGACTCCATCCCGTAGGATGGAGTCCCTTTTTTATTTCCTTATCTCAAACTAATTCAGCAACTTAAATCAATATTCAAAGGATGGAATCCTACGGGATGGAGTCCCTTTGAATCCGTATTCCAAAACCACAACAATCTTCTACAAAAGTTTCAAACCCCCAACTTGGGATTTCCCCACCAATTAATTACCTTAGCAAATAATTCAAATCAAATAAATATATTTTATGGGACAACAAGCAGTAAAAATTTTAAAACTTGACACAGACAAGCTTATACAGATGTTAAATGAAGCGTTATCGGAAGAATGGCTGGCTTATTACCAGTACTGGATCGGGGCGCGTGTGATGGAAGGGCCGATGCGCAGCGAGGTAGAACCTGAGCTGCTTATCCATGCCGATCAGGAACTTAACCATGCTGTGATGGTTGTTGACCGCATCGTTCAGCTTGGTGGCACACCGGTGCTGAACCCGGCACAATGGGTAAAACTTTCCAAATGTAAATATGAGGAACCTTCCGACCCTTATGTTGAAATGATCCTAAAACAAAACCTTGATGCCGAACGCTGTGCCATAAAAAGGTATCAGGACCTCGCAGAGTTTACATACGGCAAAGACCATTCAACACATCAGATTGCCATCAATATCCTGAATGAGGAGCTGGAACATGAAGAAGAAATTGAAGCGTGGATAGCAGACCTCGAGAGGATGAGGGAGGATTTTAAGAAAATGAGGATGTAAGGCACAGAGGTTTTTCACCACGGAGACACAGAGACAGAGTTTTTTATGTGTCTCTGTGATTCTGTAGTGAAATATTATTTCAATTCTTTAATGCCTTTCCTGACTGTATCGAGTATCAATTGAACCTCATCAGAAGAAATTCCGAAATAAGGGGTAAACCTTAATCCGTTTGCTCCTCCATGGATCATGGCAATTCCGTTGATCCTCAGGAAATTTTCAAACCCTTCCTCGCCTACTACTTCATAAATATCCGGATTTAGTTCTGCAGAAACCATTAAACCGGTACCGAATACTTTAGTGATGGCTTCGGGAAACTCATTGCCAAGCCTTTCCAAACCTGATTTTAGCTCAACACCTCTTAAACGGATGTTTTCTCTTACCTTATCCGTGAGATTATCCAAAACTGCACAACCGACTTCGAGGGCCCGTGGGTTGGTGGTCATGGTATTGCCATATACTCCAGGAACATAAATTTCAGCAATTTCCTTGGTCACTGCAAGGACAGACAAAGGATACTGCCCTGCATTCAAGGCTTTGGAATACGTTTCACAATCCGGTGACTCGCAATCAGCAAATCCGGGATAATCGATAATACTCAGGCATCCGTGGGCCCGCAATGCTGCCTGGATGGAATCGACGATAAGCATGGTACCATGCTCTTTGGTCAGCTTCCGTGCGGCATCATAAAACTCGCGTGTGATAGCCAGACCCGGCTCACCTTCTCCCAATACCGGTTCAATGAAAAATGCCTCATAAAAAATATTATTCTTTTCAGCATCTTTAAACATCTTTTTCAAACCTTCAATGTCGTTTGGCTTAACAATGTCGAGTGTTTCCTTTCTCTGAAATGAAGCAAGGTGCTCTTCATAAACAGGCAGAGTGGAATGTGAAACTTTGGCCGCCCTGTATGTCCTCCCATGGAAGCTTTCCTCAAGCGACAACTGACGGATATTTTTCCCTTCGTGCCTCCCCCCTTCCTGGGTCAGCAAATAAGCATTCAGGTCACATATCCTGTTGGCCACACTCACTGCCTCAGAACCACTGTTCATGCATATAAATTTTTCAAAAGGACATTGTCCGTGTGTATGCCCTATTTCTTTCTTTAGCTTCTGAGCCAAACGCTTCTGGCTGAAATGCGGGCTCATCACATTCGCCATAGTCCATGTCCTGGACATTACCTCGATAAGTTCCGAAGGTGCGTGTCCCATACCAAGCATCCCATAACCACCGGAATCATGCAGTACTGCCCCGTGACTTGTTATAATCCAGGGCCCTGCCGCTCCAATAGCAACATAAGGATTGATGGCTTCATCTGCATAAAAATTTACGTAATCTTCCTGAAGATAAGCACATAAATCATCTTCCTCCATTTTTAACTGCTCACTGAATTCTCCCATCAATTCGTCACGCCATTGAAGGGCTGAATCCACAGCTTCTGCAAGCCTGGGATCCTTTTCAATAAACTTCTTTATTTTTTCCTCTGATAATCCTTCTGTCTTCCGGCATCCTGAATAGTGCCTGATCTTGTGCAGTTTCTCTAAATAAATGTCGCTTTTTGGTAACGTACTGGTTTTCATAATAAAATATTATTGGGGAAATAAATATTTTGAAAGCCTTTTTCAGGCATTCATAACTGTTCAGTTGAAGAAATAGGGAAATGGTCCGTTGAAACGGACATAGAAAGTATTTTTTGTGTTCCTAGTAATAAGCATTACCAATTAAATAAACATCATGGATACATAAAAGTTCATTTTACTTCAGCATGGCGCCTTAACGACATTATTTACAAATTGATACAACCAAAATTTATGAAGACAATTTAATTAACTTAGCCGGGAAAATGCCAAAATCTATTCTTGAGATCTGCGCTGCCTCTGTTGCATCAGCTGTCAATGCACAGGATGGCTGGGCAGGCTATTCAGGAAAAGACTGGATTCTTTGAATAAACTATCTTTGCACCAACAACAATAACCTGCAATGTCTCAGTTAACCTGGTATATCCTAGAGATCATCCTACTGATCATATTGTTTGTAATCATTTTAAGATACATTTTAAGTTACAGGACAGATAAAGGTTACATGCCGGTTTCCTGGAAACAAAGCCTGAAAAAGAAAGAGATATCACCCATTTTGATACGAGCAGAAAGAAGATTTAAGGATAAAGGCAGGTTCATGAACTTATGGTTGCAGATAAACAGGATAAAGAAAGATAAGATTCCGGGTTCTTTTGCCGAATTGGGCGTCTATCAGGGAGAAACCGCCCATGTGATCCATCACTGTGATCCTGAAAGGGAATTTTACCTGTTTGATACATTTACCGGATTCACAGGTAACGATCTGCAAGAGGAAATCGGGGAAGCATCGACCTACACCACGAGGAATTTTGCGGATACCACCATTGACAAGGTCAAAAGAACAATCGATGGCAACGACAACCTGGTCTTTGTTCAGGGATATTTTCCTGATTCAGCCAAAGGCCTGAAAAATAAAAATTATGCCTTTGTAAACATTGATGCGGATCTATATAAACCCATATTGGCCGGACTTCGGTATTTTTATCCATTATTATCATCGGGTGGTGTCATCCTGGTCCATGACTACAATCAAAAATGGCCGGGAGCCATGAAAGCTGTGGACGAATTTGTCAGAACCATTCCTGAAGTTATCATACCCGTTCCGGATTCCGACAACACCATCATGATTATTAAGAATAAGTCGGTATAATACTTGAGGTATATTCTTATTTTTGCTTAACCTAAAAATAACCGGGTTGCGTAAACAGAAAATATATATTCCACTTTTATTTGCTGCTGTATTCATACTGTATTCTTGCAGCACTACTAAACCATTGGAAGAAAATCAATACCTGCTTATAAATAACAAGATCAAAATTGAATCTCATAAACGGTTTATTGATGGGGAGTCACTAAGGGGATACATTATCCAGAAGCCCAATAAAAAGCTTTTCGGTTTGTTCAGGTTCAAACTCTGGGCATATCAAAAAACATCAAAAGGCAAAAACAGTAAATTCAATCGCTGGGTAAAGAACACCATTGGGGAAAAGCCAGTTATTTTTGATTCTATAGCAACCAGGACCTCAGCAGGTGAGTTAAGCTTATATTTAAAGAACCTGGGGTTTTTTGATGCCCGGATCCATTATGATTATAAATATTTTAAGAATAAAAAGAAAAAAGTACAGGCCATTTATAACGTTCAACCCGGAAAACCTTACAGGATAAGAAACATAAAATACATGATCAGGGATGAACGACTTGCTTCTTATGTTTTTGCAGACACCTCATTTTCTTTATTAAAGAGAGGCAGGTTGTTCAACGTATACAAAATGGATGACGAGCGTGACAGAATCACTAAAAACTTGAACAACAATGGATTTTACAGGTTCACCAAGGAATATATTTTGTTTGAGATAGACAGCGCATTAAACAGCCATCAGGTCGACATTAATCTGGTAATTGAAAATGTTTCGGTTCCCGACCCTGAAAATCCTGGAAAATTTCTAAGTAGAAACCATAAAAGGTATTTCATAAAAGATGTAACCATATATCCTGACTTCACACCCGGTGATTCAAAAAAAACACCATTTGACACTCTGGTTGAGGAGGTTCATCAGGTTCGTAAAACAAGAGAGCCCAATATTTACTATATATTGCACAAAGCCCCCCTGAAAATCAGTCCCGGTGTCCTGGCTCAATCCATTTTTATCGAAGATGGTGAACCATTTAATCTCAAAGACGTTCAGCAGACATATCGCCGTTTTTCCAGCCTGCCGGTCTTCAATTACACCAGCATACAGTTTGATGAAACAGAAAAAGATTCTCTTCCCAATCCATATGGCAACAAATCCCTGAAAGCGAAAATTAACTTATCCAGAGCACCTCTGCAGTCATATTCCATAGAAGTTGAAGGGACAAACTCCGGCGGTGATCTGGGTGTGGGTGCCAATTTCACTTATCAAAATAAAAATATTTTTCGTGGCGGAGAAGTTTTTACCCTCAAGCTCAAAGGTGGTCTTGAAGCACAAAAGATCATTGGCAAGAGTGGGGACGAAAGTCAGGAATTCATATTTTTCAATACTTATGAATATGGAATTGAAGCCAACATCAATTTCCCCAAGTTTCTTATTCCGATCAAACAGGAACGTTTCCCAAAATATTTCAAACCCAAAACAACATTTAATACAGGTTTTAACCAGCAAAACCGGCCACAATACCGCAGATACATTGCCAATGTCTCTTTTGGTTACAATTGGAACGAGTCGGAATACAAAAAACACTTTCTGTTTCCGGCAGACATCAACCTTGTAAAAGTCTTTCCTACGGACGAGTTTCAAAATGAAATTAATGAATTGGAAGATGACAGGCTCAGGAACCAGTATACTGACCACCTCATTATGGCATTGAGATACAGCTTTGTGTTTAATAATCAGGATATCAGGAAGTTAAAAGATTTTATTTACTTCAGATCCAATATTGAAACATCAGGAAACCTTTTAAACCTCATTGATCGTGTTATAGATGCCCCAAAGGATCCTTTCGGGAATTACACATTGTTTAATATTCGTTATGCCCAGTATGTAAGAACTGATTTTGATTTCAGGTATTACTGGATATTCGGTCAAAATAACTCTTTGGTATTCAGAACAATATTTGGGATTGGCATTCCTTATAGCAATACTTCCGTCCTTCCTTTTGAGAAGGGGTTTTATCTGGGAGGAGCCAATGGCATGCGGGGCTGGCGTTTCCGTTCACTTGGTCCCGGTGCATATCCCATTACCGACGATAACCTTGATAAGTCTGGGGATATCCAGATAGAAGGCAATATTGAATACCGTTTCGACATTTACAAGTTCTTTAAGGGAGCACTATTTATTGACGCAGGAAACGTTTATTTGCTGAAGTCCAATGAAACATTTCCCGGCGGCGAATTTCGCTTTGATTCTTTCCTGGATCAGCTTGGTATAGATGCAGGGTATGGTTTCCGTTTCGATTTCAATTTTTTCATTTTCCGTATTGATCCTGCAGTTAAGCTCAAAGATCCCTCCTATCCCAAAGGAGAACGATGGGTTATTAAAGATTTGCAACTAAAAAATATTATCTGGAATTTTGGGATTGGATATCCATTTTAATAATATGCCTGCAGATAATTTATACAGAAGCTGGAACACCAACTTTCCTTATACCCCAACCGGCAGCCAGGTTGACTTAATGCAGGCAGTGGTTACATTCCTCACCAACAAGGAAAGGCTGAAACTATTTATGATCAAAGGTTATGCAGGTACAGGCAAAACCAGTATCATCAGTTCCCTGGTAAAAACATTGCAGGAAACAAGGTTAAGGACACATCTCCTGGCTCCAACAGGCAGGGCAGCAAAAGTTCTCTCGAACTATAGCAAAAAGCCGGCATATACCATTCATAAAACCATCTATTTTCTTGGTTCCGGTGAGAACGGCATGCCATCACTGATCCTGAAACATAACAACTTTAAAAACACCCTGTTCATCGTTGATGAAGCTTCAATGATCGCAGAGTATTCTGGTGCCGGGAATGTTTTCGGACATGGGAATCTGCTTGAAGATTTGGTGAATTTTATCTATTCAGGAGAAAATTGCCACGCAATTTTTATTGGCGATGCAGCTCAATTGCCTCCTGTCGGGACAAGTGTGAGCCCTGCCCTGAATACAGACCACCTCAAGAAGAGTTATGGTTTACAGGTATCTTCTTTAGAACTGACGGATGTTGTCAGGCAGAAAAATGAATCATTGATCCTTCAAAATGCCACAGACCTCAGGGAAAAAATCCGAAACGAAAGCTTCAATTTGCCATTTTTTAGTTTTTGGGACCAACGGGAGTTTTTCAGAATCAACGGTCAGGAGCTTGAAGAAGCTTTGCAGGACACATATTCCACACATGGCTGCGAAAATACCATTGTCGTTTGCCGGTCAAACAAACGGGCAAATGTTTTCAACCAGGAAATCAGAAACAGGATATTATTCAGAGAGAATGAAATCAGCACAGGTGACCTTCTGATGGTAGTCAGAAACAACTATTTCTGGCTGGAGAAAGGATCAAACATTGAATTCATTGCCAATGGAGATATGATTGAGGTCCAAAGGATCCGCAAAACCGAAGAGTTACAAAATTTTCGTTTCGCCGATATTACTTTCAGATGGGTAGATTATCCTGATGAACCGGAAATAGATGTCAATATTCTATTGAATACTTTAACCTGCGAAACTGCTTCACTTCCAAGTGAGGAAATGAAGAACCTTGCATTATTGGCCATTGAAGGCATGGAACATAGTTCCAGGAAGAAGAAGTTAGAAACCTTACGAAAAGATCCATTTTATAATGCTTTACAGGTTAAATTTGCATATGCAGTCACCGTGCATAAATCGCAGGGTGGACAATGGGAGGCAGTATTTATTGATCAGGGATATGTCACCAAAGAGATGATCGATGCAGAATATCTCCGGTGGTTATACACAGCCATTACAAGATCCACTAAAAAAGTTTACCTGGTTAATTTTCACGATATGTTTTTCACCGATGTTTAAAAGTAATTGTCAATTATGAAGAAAATAATCCTCGGACGATCCGGTCAAAAAGTCTTGAAAGCTTTCCATCTTCTGTTTATTGGATCAGCAACCGATAGCATGGCAAGCATGTTTATTTACAAACGAATTTTCTTTTTTCTTATTTTATTTATTCATGCCATACTTCTAAATGCCCAGGATATAATATATCAGGAAAAGAAAGGAGATGAACAGGTATTTCAATATCATTATTATTTAGGTGAAGATAGTGAGTTTCAAAAAATACGATGTGTCAGACTTGAAAGCAATGATACACTTGAAGATCAAACTTTGTTTACTGATAAAGATTACAAGAATCTTTCCTGGGAATATAAAAGAACATCAGATAATACCCTGGTCACTGCAAATTTAAAAGGCAATATGGTTGCGCTCAGAGGCATCCGGGACGGTGAAAAGATTTCGGAAGATTTTGAGCTGGATGGATATAAATGGATCCAGGTTTTCCCATTAAATCCGGGCTTAGAAAAATGGCTTTCATCGGAAGAAGAAGACATTAAATTCTGGGTTATTGGTACCGCCTCCTCTGCTGATATGGATATGAATAAGTTCTATGCAGAAAAGGAGGAAACGACTAAAGTGAGAATCAAGAATAAAAGATATAATTGTAGAAGGGTAAATATAACCCTATCAGGATGGAGATCAGTGTTTTGGGATGGAGATTTCTTTTTCAGGAAAAGTGATGGAAGAATAATTAAGTATAATGGTGGAGGTCCTCCCGGAGAGCCCGGTTCAGTAACCACTCTTATCAAGGAAAATTCTATACCGGATTAATAAGTACTATGGCATAGCAACTGATTCCTTCCTTACGACCTTCAAACCCTAATTTTTCAGTGGTTGTGGCCTTAATGTTTATCTGATTGCTATTGATTTCCATAACTTCGGCCAGTTTGTATTGGATTTTTTTAATCCATGGAGCGATTTTCGGAGACTGAAGGCAAATAGTGGTATCAATGTTACCAACTTCAAATCCATTTTTCTTTATCATTAGCAATGTTTCAGCAAGGAGTATCTTGCTGTCTATCCCTTTGTATCCGGCATTTGTATCAGGAAAATGATGGCCAATATCTCTTAAGCCTGCAGCTCCAAGCAAAGCATCGCAAATGGCATGTATGAGTGTGTCTGCATCTGAATGACCTACAGCACCCAGTTCCGAAGGAATCAGTATACCACCAAGCCACAACTCCTTTCCCGGTTCAAGCCGGTGGACATCATAGCCGAGCCCTATCCTGGGTGACATTAATTTGACTGTTGATTCTGATTATCGAAGCCTTCAAAGTCGAAGATAAGGGTAAAACGCAAGGTATTGGCCAGAGGATTCTGCTGTTCCATCGGGATCAGGTATGAAAAATCCAGTCCAAAAACATTGTAGCGCAATCCCGCACCAAGGGTAAAGAATTTCCTGTTTCCTTTGGTTTTATCTTCCCAGAAGAAACCACCACGAATGGCAAAAAGTTTATTGTACCAGTATTCAGCGCCAATAGAAAACTGAATTTCTCTTAGTTCTTCTGAAAGGCCATCCGGCGCGTCGTAGAAAGATTGGAACATTCCCTGTACCACTGAAACATCAGGATCTTTTCCTTCGGCGATCAAATATTTCCCATCAGGTCCTTGAATAAATTTCCCTGTAGAATCACGGGCATAAACAGGTGGTGTTGGAACAAGAAGCTTGTTAAAGTCTATTGAAAATGCAAGGGAATTATATTCATCGATGTTCAGGTTCAAAGTCGGGCCTAAGCGCAAATTGGTTGGAATAAAGTCTTTCTGAATACTGGTCTCACTATAGGAAATTTTGTTTCCTATATTGGAAATATTAAATCCAAAATTGAAATCCCCGTCGATGTCGCCCATCTGAACTTCATTGGTATAAAAGAATGATACATCGGCAGCAATAGAAGTTCCGGCACTTGTAGGTGCTCCCTGTACAAACTGTCCGGCAGTAAGATTGGAATATATAAACCTGGCCGAGATAGCACCCGACCATCTTTCGGAAAACTTCCTGGAATATGTTCCGTCTATGGACCATTCCGTTGGTTTATATGTGCCTATATTGGTACCAACTTCATCTGTAAATATAATCTCCCCCAGGGTAAAATACCTCAGGGATGCCGCAATGGCCTGCCGGTCGTCAATCTTATAAAAACCAGACAGATAACCTAAGTAAATATCATTGATATTAAGGTTTCTTAACCATGGTGTGAATGAAACCGCAAACCCGAATTCTCTGTCCATAAAAGCATACTTAGCAGCATTCCAGTGCATGGAATTGGGGTCAGGAGTGGTAGAAACTCCAACTTCACCCATTGCGCCTCCCCTGGCATCAGGTGCTATCATAAGAAAAGGAACTGCAGTAGTTATGGTTCTAAGGTCATTATTATCTTGTCCGCTCAAATCATCATATGTTTGGGAATAAACAGCCAAACAAGAAAAAGACAACAAAAAAACAATTAAAGTTCTAATTTTCATTGGGAATATCTATTAGGTATCAGTCTTTAAAATTAAGGTGCAAATGTAACGAATATTTGAATAATTATATTGCTCTGACCACGCTAAATCCGAAACATGCATTTCCAAAGCATTTCAGAACATGCATCAGGAAGGTTGCTATCTTCCTATAATCATTTTTTGCGTATGCTCCTCATAATTATCCTGGTCATCCCAGATTTTCATTTTATATACATATAAGCCACTGCCAAGAGAACTCCCGGACTGATCTGTACCATCCCAGATAATGGGTTCAATATTCGATCCGGCAGTTGGTGTCCTTTGACTAAGTGTCCTTAGGAGCTGCCCGTGAAGATTATAAATTTCTATCTCGATATTAAAACTGGTATTTGATTTATTATGGATGAATTGAAATTTGGTTTGGTCGTTGAAAGGGTTAGGAACATTATATACGCCCGTTACATCAAATTCACCAAATTTATTGACTATAAATACAGTGGTTTCTTCAGATGGATTGTTCATGATGTCCCATGCTTTGACAGAC
>JAGYLD010000149.1 GCA_018401355.1 Bacteroidales bacterium | reverse complement strand
TCCGTTGATTACTACTTCAGCATAATCTGCAGTTTCAAGTGAACAATTAGGGATACCATCATTTTTTAATGTTGATGGATCAACCTGGTCTCCAATAAAGGATACTTCGATTTCTGTCGGAAGGTTTTCTTCCGTTTCCTGGTCTTTTTTACACATGGTAAAAACAAGTGCCAGCATGATTGGGATTACCCATAAAAGTTTAAAGTTTTTCATTTTTTACAAGGTTTTGGGTTAGTTTACTTATTTAATTCATACTTAATTTAATATATTATTGAGTCAATTCAATAAATGTTATGATCAGGTTTGGATGAGCAGATGAAGGGGGAGTTCCCTCTTCTACAAGGATCACTGCTGCCTGTTCTCCCCAGGATGGTTCAAATCCATCACCGTATGTGTCTGCATCCGTTTTCATTTGCAGGGCAAATGGCAAATCTGAAAGTGCTGAAACACCATTTTGTGCATTTCCTCCCCAAGGATTCTGAAGATCAAGCAGCCAGAATGCTCCCTGGATATCTTCCCAGGTATATCCGGGGTACCAGTCGAGGTGGTTCATGATCCAGTGTATCTTATCCCATTGCTCATTTTCCAGGAAATCCGGGCCGAATACCTTATACAAGGGATTATAAACATCAACATTGTAAGAGGTGCCGGTAGAGATAGTCAGGGTATGATCCAAATTATAGGCTGCATTGTGGCCGTTTTCAATATCATGTCCACTAGGGATATCTGAAAGCTTGGCGTTAATGTAGCCTCCTGCCGGGTTGCCTGGTGCATAATTTGTTATTTTGTAAGTAGCACTTCCCGGAATATTCATATAAGCAGGAAAAGTGAAGTCTGCATTCTGTACACAAGGACCCAATGCAAAGTCAACCACACCATCTGCCCCATCCTCAATGGTTTGCTGATCCTCAAAATACCAGCTCTTGACCAGGACATATTCAAAACTGTTGCCTTTTCTCAGCAGGATGTATAACAATACATCGAAATAATCAGGATGATGCAGGTATTCAGTATAAGTTATGCAAAGGGGATTTCCTTCTCCCAGCCATGTTTCATTGGTGAAGTCGCCTAAATATTCTCCGTTCCGGTATAGTTCCAAACGGAATATGGCCGGCATATCCATTTGCAAAGGACCAGACTGTTGTTCATAAAGAGAACCTATATAATCATTGGGATTTTGAACGCAGATGTCACCGAAAAAACATTGTTCTATCACGGCCATCTCATCAATGGCAAACCAATCAAATCCAAAGCTTTCCCACTGGTCCGGCTCAAAACAAAGTACTTCTACCGGAACTTCGATCTTTTTGAACTCTTCTACCTGTATGGTAAAATCTACGGTGGTGGCAACATACATGGCAAACTCACTGCCGGTGGCAGGGATAGAAGCGATGATTATATCGTCATCCTTATCATCGGGTGTTTGCTGATCATCCATCAGATGGAACTGTTCAATGGTGAATTGGTTGGAAGAGCTTTCGTCATAAGGAAATTTCAGGGATTGTGTATAAGCCCTTTTGTTGCCATTAATGGTCAGATAATATACCTCAGGATAATATGGGGTGCCATCAATGATGATCTTGGCATAATCGGCTGTTTCAATATAGCAAAGAGGATCATTATTCTTTAAGGAAACCTGTTCAATCTTTTCACTAGAGAAGGAAAGTTCTATTTCGTTATCTGTGTTTTGCTCTTCCTGGTCTTTTTTACATCCTGCAAAAGCAAATAATACAAATAATAATATCAAAAATACTTTTGAAACTTTCTCAAACATTAGATTTGGGTTGATTAATCGTTCAAAAAATACTCTTAAGCAATATGATCTATTGTAAGTAGGTCACTGACTACTTATCGAATACATAATATTGGAACCCAAAATTACCTTGATATTTAAGTAATGTCAATGGGTAAAAACACTCTATTTGAGAGGATTAGTTTTTTTTATCCTTAAAAATTAAAATGTTAAATTAAAATCAATGGGTAAAATTACCCATATACAATTTTATTTGCTGGTAACTTTGAACTCTGTTCTGCGGTTCATAGCCCGCCCTTCTTCCGTATCGTTGTTTGCGACAGGCTGTGAAAATCCGTACCCTTTATAGGTTAAACGATCCTGTTCCACACCTTTATCCATAAGGTATTCTACCACTGCCTGTGCACGCTTTTCCGATAATTCCTGATTGTAAAGTTCCGAGCCTACGTTGTCGGTGTGTCCTGAAATTTCAATTTTCATGGTGGGAACATCATTTAAAAGCTTGATCAGCCTTTCCAGCTCCGGAATGGATTCCGGCTTCAGTGTTGCCTTATTAAACTCAAAGAAGATATTTTTCAATACAATTTTGCTACCCACTTTAACTTTTTTCAGGAGAATGTCCTTTTCTATTTCCTTGAAGACAGTTGCAGGGGGGATCGTAAAATTTTCTGAATGGAAAAGATATTCTTTGCCTTTCACAGCAATCCCATAGCTTTTTCCTGAAGGCAATGAAACAACATATTCACCTGTTCTTTCATTGGATTCAAAGCTGGCGATCATCTGGTGGGTTTCATTGCTGTATATTTCAACAATGACACCAAGCGGACTCCTGGTCACCATATCCATGATCTTTCCCCTGAAAGCGACCAATGCAAATTCTTTGATCTCAATTTCATCCTTCAGGTTAGTTTCATTTACTGGTTTTGCTTCAAAGGCCAGTAACTCATAATCTGACTTATGTGACATGGGCTTTTCAGGTCCGAGAAAGGTAATCATATACAGGTCACGTTTGCCAAAGCCCTCCTGCTCAAAAGTTGAATAATATCCATGTTTTCCTGTGGAGTTTACTGAGAAAAAAACATCATCATCGGGTGTATTAACCGGATAACCAATATTCACAGGTTCTGACCATTCTCCATTTTCCAGGGTGGATTTAAAGATGTCATATCCACCCATGCTATTGTGTCCTTTGGAGCTGAAATACAGGGTTTTATTGTCAGCTTGCATAAAAACTCCTTCTTCATCATAGGGAGTATTTATTACGGAACCAACATTCACAGCATCTTCAAATTCAAATTTGCCCTCCTTGGAATCAGGATTGATGGCTGCATAATAGATATCCCTTCTACCATAACCTCCTTCCTTGTCACTGACAAAATAAAGTCCTTTCATGTCTGGTGAAAATGAAGCAGATGATTCATGACTTTTGGAATTAATTTCCTTGGGTAAATCCTTCGGTTTTTCCCATTCATTATCAACAATATGACAAACAAAAATATCCCCTCCTCCTTTATCACCTTTATATATCAAAACATTTTTCCCGTCCGGGGAAAGTCCAACAATGGCATCATGCGAATCATCGTTGAATGGTTTTCCAGGATTTTCAGGTTTGGTCCAGACTTCTCCATCTTTCCTGGAAATATAAATATCTTCGTAGTATTCTCCATAATTAGGGTCTATATCACCCCCGGTGGTATTATCCCGGCAGGATGTGAACATGAGGATGGTCTCATCAGGGTTGACAATGGGATTATACTCAGGATATTTAGTATTAAGAATATTGCCCAGGTTATCCACAAAAACCCGGATAGGGTTCCTTACAAGCTTTTTGCCATTTTCACATTCTTCCATTCTCTTTTCGATGGCTGCACCCTGCTCGGTAAGTTCAAAAGGTGTCAACTGATGTCTGTATTTTGTGTACATGTCGATGGCCTTATCAAATTCATAATTGAGATGATACGCCCTTGCAAGAAGGTACCTGGTTTGGGGCATGGCAGATTCATTGAGTTGAAGGGATTTTTCCAGGAAAGGTATAGATTTGGTTTTCTGAATGGTGTACAGGTAACATAAGCCGATGTAGTAATTCACCAAAGCATTTTCAGGATTGAATTCATTGGCTTTAAGGAATATTTCGAGGGCCTCACTGTACCTGGGTGGTTCTTCCTCAAGCAGCTTTTCAGCATCTTTGAGGGATTTGACCACTTCCTTCATCTCCTTGTGCTTTTCTTCAGGGAAGTTGTCCTTGTCGAATTCAATATTGTTCTGGGCAAACCCTGAAACAACAAGGAAAAATAATGCTGTTAATATTGGAATATATATTTTCATTTTTACTCTTTTTCACAGGTTTTTAAATATTCTCCGGCAATTTCAATACCAAGGTCATAGGCTTTTTGCCAGTCCCGGCAAGCCCCTTTGTCATCGCGAAGCATTTCCCTGGCAATACCCCTGTTCAGGAATGCATCTCCGTCCTCGATGTCCATTTTCAATACCTTATCAAAATCGGAAATGGCTTTGCGGTATTCCTTTAATTTGAACCAGGCATTGCCTCTGTTG
>JAGYLD010000148.1 GCA_018401355.1 Bacteroidales bacterium | reverse complement strand
CCGGTCTCCTTCAGGATCAGGTCCAAATGTTGGTTCTATATGATGGTAGCTGGCTATGTCGTATTTATGATGGGAGGGACTGACAAATACCGGATTAAGGTATATCCCTCCTATTCCCAGGTCCCCGAGATAATCAAGCTTTTCGATAACACCCTGAAGGTCCCCGCCATAGCGCCTTCTGGTTATGTTGTACCAGATGTCTTTGCCGCTTTCCTGTTCATATGGCTTTAATTTATACCAATCGGAACCCCATGGGTGGATTTTCCATGGTCCGGACTGGTCATGGGGCCAGCAGCCCTTCTGATCAGCAAGTTTTGGATCATTGCTTTTATCCCCATTCCTGAAACGCTCAGGAAAGATCTGATACCAGACGATGCCTTTGGACCACTCGGGGACAAATGTTTCCCGTCCTTCTCCTGATTTATTCTTTTTTATACATCCTGGTAAAACCATAATTATTATTAAGCCAATAAAAAGAATTCTGTTATACCATTTTGTCATTTTCATATTTTATTAACAATATTAATCCAAATTCTAACCATGGGCTGTGAAACTTCCTAATTTTTAATATAATACAATGATACATATTTTTATTAAGTGCTTTACCAATTTGCATAAAGTCCTGATTTAATATAACTTACAAACATCATCATCACATTTAATAACTCTTTGTAATATTCTTATAAAATGTTTTTAATTTAATCCAATCAAAGAATTCGCGCTAAGATTTCCCAACTGCACTATGTTTAAGAGATATACGAAAATGATCACAGGTCGTTTTGCTTTGATTATTGTTAAACCCAAAAATAATTTACAATGGAAAACCAAACCATGAATGATGAGAATGGTAATGTCACACCCAATCCTGAAAAGTCAAAACAAGAAATTATCCAGGAATTACACAGGAAGATTATAACAGATGGAGATGAAAATGATAATCTTGAAAAGACTGCAGAAGAAGAGCAGAAAGATGAATTAAAAGAAGTGGCAATACAAGAAAAACAGGATTTAGCGGTTGAAACGGAAGAAGAAGAGGAAAAAATAGAAGAGGAACAAGAGTTAGCAGCTGAAATGGAAGAAGAAGAAGAAGAAGAAGAACCTGAAACCATTCAGGAAGGAGATTTAATTGCTGTTCTCAGAACCAAAGAAGACTGGATGCAAATCAATAAAAGCGTTGATATGATCGTTGCCAACCTTTTCCTGAAACCCTGTGATGGCAAGGTGCAACTTGATGCGGAGGAAACAAAAGCTTATGCAAGTTTTCTCACTTTGAAAACTTATATAGAAGAAGCTTTCAATGAAATGGAATAAGCTCTCTATCCCGTAGTGCTATATCTTTCTTACAAAAAAGTCATTTCGTGCAATGTGAAATGACTTTTTACAATTCTATTAGCTCTATAATATCACAAGTCCATTTTATACCAGACGTGCCTCCGCACTTATTGTATTCCTTTATTTTTTAATGATGCGTTCTTGTTGAATATCATCACCACTTTTGATCAAAAGAATATAGATTCCTGAAGGCAAACCGTTCAAATATATCTTTAGTTTTTCATCTTTAAATTCCCTTGATATCAGTTGTTGTCCAAGTGAATTGCTGATAGTGATGACCGCGTAGTCCGCACTTTCCTGTTTTACAATTATGTATTCGTTAGCGGGATTAGGATACATAAAAACATTATCTGTGTGGTCAGAATTCCCTGAATTCAGGCCAACCAGCAAATCATCCCTGTACCACAATCCATAATCACGAACAGCAGCCAATACCCTTCCATCTGTAATCTCTACAGCTTCAAAACCAGCGAATACAGATTCCGGTAATTCTTCACCTATATTTTTCCATGTTGCTCCCTGATCTTCTGTATAATAAATCTCCTGCTCGTAATAATCATAGCTTTGACATCCAAAAACATAATTGCCATAGCGATGATCCATAGAAAGTATATTGCCACTGTATGGAACCGTCATGCTAATCCATGATTCACCATAATCATCTGATGCCCATACATAATTATCGTCATAGACAAATAGTTGTCCTCCATTAACCTCCAGCCTTAGCTGTCCTGCCCCCTGAAATACATTCTCAAGCTCATGATAGGTGTGTAAATCATCATAAGATCGATACAATTCCTGGCTTTCAGTGGTAAAAAATATGATTGAATCCATAGATACCAAATCAAGAAGATCATCCTGCAACATCGGGTCCTGATGGGGAAACCATCGGTTCAATGTCGTATCAAAACGCTTTACACCCCAATAGTTTAAGCAAAGAATATCTCTTGGTCCAAATGCCAGTGAAGTGATAAACACATCCTGCAAACCATCATTCATTGCTTCCCATGTCATGCATCCATCTTCGGAAACAAATGCACCATCATAAGTGGCAGTGATATAATATTTGCCATTGCTGGTAAAAAAGTCGTAAATACTTGCCACGGGTTCAGTGCTAACCTTTTCAAAAGTTCCACCATAATCTTCCGATTTATACACATCTGTAAGGTCAGTAGCCCAGATCATACCAACTGCTTCAAACATAGTGGTTACATTGAGGTTGTTTTGTCCCTGATGAAAGAACTGCCATTCTGTAGAGTCAATATGTTTTTTATAGATCCCCCGATTCGTTCCGCAATAAATATAATCTCCAAAATAGCTTAACCTGGTAGCATCCAGCTCTTCTAAACCAACACCGACACCCACCCAGGATTCCGTGGCAGTATCATAATAATAGACACCACAATTCCCGGAACTGTGCAAAACATTATTAATGATTTCAAAGTCCATCATGAATGGTTCATCCTCGCACATTCCATCCGTCTGAAGAACCCAGTAATCTGCTCCTGGCCCTAAAGTATATATTCCCTCCTGTGTTGCAGCCCATGTTAATGGACCGGCTGCATCATAATATATATCCAAAAAATTGTTGAAATAAGGAAAACCCTGATATGGCAATGTATCCCATGTTTTACCTCCATTTGATGAATGCATCAGAAGGTCATTGAACATCTCATGATAATACAATTGCCCTCCAGATGACAATACCTGCATGATCTCATTTTCATCCCCGTCTAAAATTTTTGTAAAACTCAATCCCTGGTCAAATGACTTATACAAACCTGGTCCTTCATTGATGGTTTCTCCCGTATAAAAAAAGAAGCTGTCAATAACAGCCAGTTTACCCAGGGTCTTTGTTTCATAAATCACCTCCCACTCATCACCATGGCTATCTGCTTTGAATAATTGTGAACCTCCATTGATATAAAGGTTTGTATCCATCATGGTAAACTCTGCAAAATAATTGCCTGGCAAAGGGTTTGACCACTCAGGTTCAGTGAGGTTACGTTTCATCACTCCATATCCGCCAATTGAACCGAAACTCCAGTTAAACCAGGATCCTGTTGTAAATATGCTGCTGTCATACACAACGACATCGCTGACATGGGCACCTTCCATGCCATTTACCTGATACCACTGGGCTGAGCAGATTCCTGAATAGAATGCTAAAATAACTATAAAAATGTATTTCATAAATCGAATATTTTATCCCTATTCAAAAAGGGAATGAAAACACATAAACAGTTGTATCAATCAAACAACTATTTTTGGCCCAAGCTATTAAACACTATGGAAAATATCAAGGACATCCTGGCTAAAATCCCAATCCTGCAAAAGGATTATGAATACGAGATTCAATTCAATGACCCTCCCTCGCCACAAGACATTATTGAACTGGAAGAAGATATTGACGTGGAACTCCCTGTTTCATTCCGGCTTTTCCTGGAAAACCATAACGGGGGATTTATTTGCAACGGCCATTGGGCTGAGTACATCTGGGAGACAGGCAACAAAGATCTGCCCAGGGAACGCAGCCTGTATCTTTTCACCCTGGATGAGATCCGGGAAGAATACGAATACTATTGGGACAGTATTTACATAAACGGTTTTCCGTTTAACGGACTTATTGTTCCTCCTATTCCCTTTGGCCGTTGCGCCAACGGAGACATGCTCTTGCTCAGGGAGATAGAAGAAGGCGAGCCGGAAAGCCCTGTTTTTGACGGCAGCAAGGGCCGCGACCATAAGATACGTGGCATCCTTTTTGAAAATTTTACAGCTTTTTTCAGAGAATATATTGATAAGATGGGCTATGTACTGAGCTTTGAAGAACATGCAGAAATGGCCTCCGAAAAGTATGAGTGGGATTATCTTGTGGACATTGGGGCTGCACAGGTTGAGGCGATCCAGTACAGAGAACCTTTCGAAAAAAGATTGGCATACTTTTCACAATTCCTGAAAGATGATATAAGGGAAGAGTATACATTGTGCCTCCAAGCAAGGTCATTCATCAATACAGATGCATATAAAACAAGGGATTTGTGTTCAGAAGCTTTGAAAATCAACAAAA
>JAGYLD010000147.1 GCA_018401355.1 Bacteroidales bacterium | reverse complement strand
TATAAGAAGTATAACAATGCTGATTCGATTATTAAGTTTGTTAATTTTGATTCTGATTATGTTGAGGCAGAGGAAAGCAATACATATATTGATGATGAAACAGCAGAGACAAGGCTGTTTTTAAATTCAGTGCAAGATTCTATACCCGGGGAAGAACTCCCGGCCATGGAGTTTTATTATGAGGATGAGGATGATTTACCTTCACGACATTCATATTCTCAGGATTTTTGGGGATTCCACAATGGTAATACGGATGATACAACCTTTGTTCCAAAGATTTATATTTATCCCAACTTAACAGGGAGTGACAGGTTTAGATTATATGATTCAGATGAATTTGGAACTGAATATGTTATCAATGGTGCAAACCGGCTGCCAGATGAAGATTATTTGTTCGATGGTATACTTACCAAGATTGAGTTTCCTGGTATTGGGTATACAGAATTTGAATATGAGCCAAACGAGTTTCGTTTTGTGAATTTTGATGACAATTACGATGACGATGAAGAGGCATACATTGGTGCAGGGATTAGAATTGAAACCAGAACGATTGATCCTGGCGATGGCCCTTCGATCGTGGAATATTACCAATATCCTACGGGAAAACTATTGTCCCGTCCGATATTTGGTTTCTTTGATCCGTATGATACGCATCCATATCCTGATGCGTTCTTTTATAAAGGCAGTTATATCCGATCAAACAATAACCTGGCTGATTTTTCTGAGGGTATTATCGGTTATGATTATGCCATTACAAAATCAGGGGGCAATGGAAGGAATAAACACTATTTTGCCAACAATGCAGTCTATGGGGATGTTTCGTATGCCAATAATGATACGTTATATCAGCTAACTCCTGTAATTATAAACAAGAGATTTCTTGAAGGGTATAACTTTTTTAATACACCAGCAACCAACCTGCCACATAAAAACCTGTCATATTATTCATATCCGTTTGCTCCGAACACGAACTATTCGTGGAACCGGGGATACATTACCAAATCAGAAACTTTCAGTAAAAAAGATGAATTACTTAGCAGAACAGTTTACGATTACGACTACTATTTCAAAAATGGCAGTACGCCAGATTCTTTATTTGGACTTTTAAATGGTTATTTAATGTATAAGTATACAGGAGATGGTACATATGGTTTTGAATATCCATTGTTTGCCAGTGCAAAGTATAAAATGATAGGAAACTGCAAAAAGGTACTTACTTCAACTACAGAAAATATTTTTGAAGAGGGAGATGCCAATACCTATATTACAAAAACTGTTGAGTATAAATACAATGATTTTGCCCGGGTATGTCAATCCCAAACAACAGATAGCAAAGGTACAAAGCATATATCTAAAACGTATTATTCCCAGGATCTTTTTTCCGGGGAGTATCCTCTTACAACTTTTGATACTGCCCTAAGAGCCATTTATGCTGCCGGATGTAAAAACATTAACCTTCCCATTGAATCATTGGTGATGATTAAAAAGCCCAGTGAGAATGAAAGCCAGATATTAACCGGAACTTTCAATATGTACAGGGTTGAAATAAACGATGGTGATACCTTGATCCTTCCTTACCAGACCTATGTTATCAATACGGACGAACCCATCGACTCAAGTGACTATTCCCCGGCCTACATAAATGGCGGCCCTCCTCCATATTTTTATTTTGATCAAAGCCATTACACCAAAACCGGACAGTTTGATTTGTATAATTCAGCAGGAAAGCTGCTAGAGCTTCATCCCAAGGATCATTATAGAACTTCTTTTAAATATGACGATCGTGGACTAATGAATGCAAAATTCACCAATGCTTTTTATGAGGAAACGGGGTTTGAGGATTTTGAAGATTTTTCCAATTCTTCCTGGACCACCGCAGGCGTAAATATCTCGGCTGAAAGCAATTCAAATGCAAGAAGCGGTACATATGTGTTATCTATTGTCAACGCAGAAGCTTCAATATATAAATCCTTTAACATTGGTTCAAATTCACTTGAAAATCAAAAAGGATTTACAGCTTCGGCCTGGATCAAAGGCGGTAGCGGTAGTGCAAGTCTGATGATTAGTGTTAATGGTGAGCCATATTCTGATAAGGTCTATGCTTCGGGCAGTGAATGGAAGCTATATTCTGTTAGCCTTTCGGAGGATGATATTGACAATCTCTCAGTACCTGTAACCATCACAGTAACTGCCGCATTAGAAGACAATGACCATGAGGCTATGTTTGATGATATAAGGTTTTATCCTTCTGATGCATTTTTGCAAACTTACTCATATGATACAAGAGGCCGCCTAACAACTACTTCTGCTACCAACAGCCGTTTTAGCTATTTTGAATACGACGATTGGGGCCGTTTGTATCTTACCAGGGATGATAACAAGGCCATCACGGCAAAATACGATTATTCAATTTCCTCAAGTAACAACTATATAAAAACTCAGGTTGTATTGATAGATGATGTGAATACCGCGACTACTGTAGATGGGCTCTCGGTAGGTGAAAAGAGTGAATCCAGGAAATACTATAATGGTTTGGGTAATATCATTCAGATTGTTAACAGACAATCCTCCCCCAATCAGAAAGATATGGTCCAGGCTTTTGTTTATGACAAGTTTGGAAGGGATACCATACACTATTTGCCTTATGCTTCCACAGAAACAAATGGACTGAAAAAATCCAATGTGATCAATAATATCAAGGATTTTTATGAAGATGAACCCAGGGTAGCCCATACATTATATCCCTTTGCTAAAACTTGTTTCGATGGTTCACCTGTAAATCGCATGGAAAAACAGGGATTCGTTGGAAAACAATGGCAACCGGATGAAGGCCATAATGTCCAAATGGATTATTTCTTTAATGAGGATTCTGAATTAATCGAATTCAGGGTTAATGCTTCCACAGGAAATTGCTATGTGGATGCTACAAAGTATTATGCTGAAAATGAAATTGTCATTAAAGAGAGTACGGATGAAAATGGAAGGTCAGGATATGTATGTGTCGATAAATCAGGAAAAACAATAGCAAAAATCAATTCGGTAAATTCAGAGGATATATTCACTTACTATGTTTATGATGATTTTGGCCGTTTAAGATACATCATTCCACCTGAGGCGTTTGATGAAATGGTCGGTGGGAACGATTATGACTTTTCCTGGACAGATGATGTGGCTGAGAAATATATCTTTTGCTTTAAATATGATGAGAAAGGCAGGCTTATTGAAAGGCAATTGCCGGGTAAAGAAATAGAGTACCTTGTTTATGATAAACTCGACAGACTAATTCTTTCCCAGGATGGTAACCTGAGAGGCCGTAGAATGTGGTATTTTGTAAAATACGATATCCACAGTCGGAAAGTAATGACTGGCCTTTATTATGATGATTCTTCGCCTGCTGTAAATGGTGTTCAAATGCAAACCGCTGCAAATAACTATTATTCTACTTACCCGGATTATTATTATGAAGATACCGTTTCTTTTGCCACCAAAGACGAAGGTTATTCCTTTCAATCATTCCCCAATAGCTATAATAATTCAAATATTTTGAATGTATATTATTATGATGATTACCGGTTTGATGAGAATGGAGATTATCCTTATATAAGTGACTGGCGATTGGTTATGCCATCAGAACCCAATTACAGGCTTAGGGGGGTGCAAACCGGGGCAAAAACCAGAATGTTGGATGAAAGCAACAATTGGTTATACAGCATAATATACTATGATGAAAAAGGGCGGGTATTGCAAAGTACATCTGAGAATCAGTTGTCAGGCTATGACTTGGTGCGAAATAAATATTCATTTGATGGCAAATTGATAAAAAACCGCCATGATCATATAACAACTATAGATTCTCTGACGCAATATAGATATTATACATATGATCAGGCAGGAAGGATTTTGTCGCTGAAATACGGCATAAATGACCAGGATAAGTTCCTGATGTATTCAAACAAATATAATGAACTTGGCCAGTTGATCGAAAAGAACCTTCATTCACCTGATAACGGTGTTTCTTTCTGGCAATCCATCGATTATATGTACAACATCAGAGGCTGGCTTACACATATCAACCAAAGCAACATCAATAATGAAAATGGTGTGGTTAACTACTCCGAGTACCTGTCCACAGACGAAGCCGTTGATGGCATGAAATATGACTCCATTAAGATCGCCTTTGAAGAAATCGCCACAGAACAACTCGAAATCCGTTTTTCCGACTATAAATCTTTGTATATTGTAGAGCTGGATGATACAACACAAGCAAGATACCTGGAGGTGGACGAATACACCGAAGAGATCATGTACAAAGGAGAAAGCGACACAACCGAATACAATAAGCTCCTGGAAATCTCAGGAGATTCCATTATCTTTGACATGAATGAAATGTGTTTCAATAAATACCATGAACAAAGCATGATCCTAGATAGCGTTGATGTCATCGTACGCAAACAGCTAAATGACCTGGGGTACT
>JAGYLD010000146.1 GCA_018401355.1 Bacteroidales bacterium | reverse complement strand
ACAGACCTTACCCAGGCCACTTGCGGCCCCGGTGATCAGAACCGTATCATGCATTGTCTTTTTCCACTGCTTCGTAAAGTTGCTCCATATAGTCGGGGATGGCGCTGGTGACCCTTTTCCAGCTCGGGATGAAAGAGGCATGGTCGGGGAACTCCAGGAACTCCATGCCTGCCTTGTAGATGATATGGCTGAAGAGGTCTACGGTCTGCTCTTCCTGGTGCCTGTTTACCTTCAGTCCGTTCATGACTGCATCGGCGTGGTATTGCTCCACGAAGTCGAGGGCGATGCGGTAATAGGTAGAGCGTATGGAACGGAACATGCCCGGAGAGAAGATGATGCCGTTCTGTGCCAGTTTGATGAAGATAGCCCGAGCGATGTCAAAGGCCATCCTGGAAAGTCCGGCATTAGGGTTGTCTTCTGACAGGGGCTGGTGCTTATGGTCGTATCTGTCGGCGATTTCCACCTGGCATATCCTGTTGGTGGAGTTATTGCGGTGTGCCTCGGAGAGGAAACCGATCTCTAGTCCCCAGTCGCTGGGAATGCGTATGGTTTTCACCACATCTGCCCTCATGGAGAACTCCCCGGCAAGCGGATACCTGAAGCTGTCGAGGTATTCCAGGAACTCCGTAGGTCCGCAGAATTTTTTCAGGGTACGCAGCAGGGGTGAGACAAGCAGGCGGACCACCCGTCCTTTCAGGGCTTCGCCGTCGGTCCTGAAATAATACCCTTTGCAAAAGCGGTAGTTGAAGTTTGGGTTTGCCACAGGATAGAATAGCCGTGCCAGTAGTGTACGGTCATAGGTGATGATATCCGCATCATGCATGGCTATGGCTTCAGCCTTTCCTGAAGAGATAACATAGCCAAAGCAGAACCAGGCATTACGGCCTTTACCCAGCTCTTTGGGGGCGATCTTTTCATCTTTCAGCTTCTTATCGAGCCCCTGAAGCCGCGGTCCATCGTTCCATAAGATCCTGTGGTGCTGTGGCAGGCGGCTGAAATATTCCCTGGCATGGTTGAATTCCTTTTCATTGGCACGGTCGAGCCCGATGATGACCTCGGTGAGGTACTCCACCTTCTCCAGTACATCTACGATCTTTGACAATGCCGGTCGGCTCAGCTCGGAATACAGGCTTGGGATCACAAGTGCCATCGGCCTGATTTTCTCGTATTCCTTGAGCTTTTTTTCCAGGTGTTCGATGGGCCTGCTTTTGAAATTATGTAATGTGGTTACTAATCCGTTTTGATAGAAATCTCCCATTATTCTTTCATTTTAATGATCTTCTAAGTTAACATCTTAATATGACAATTACAAGTCTAAAACCTCAGGGACCTGGTGAACATATTCGTGATCAATGGTGTCAGCTTGCCACCTATAATCTTGTGTCCCAGCTTCTCATGCAGGATATCGAGGTTATGTTTTACCAGTTCGTTGCGTTTTTTAAAGTTAGACAGCAGCTCAAAGGTTTCATCCAACATTTCCTCTGAAAGCTGAAGTTTTTCGATGGAAGGGAATCTGAACCCAAGCGGCTCGATCTCCTCACGGTAAACATCGTACTTGTTGATGGCTGCCGGTAAGCCTGAGGAAACCATCTCAAGCAGGTTGTTGCCAAACCCTTCCACCTCGCTAAAATATGTTCCTATACCACCGTTGGCAGCTACCACTGAAGGAATCTCATTGAACTTGTAGTATTTTTTATCGACGATGATATCCCGGTGTGAGAGGATGATGTTCTCTCCGAACAACAGGATAACATTGGCATCCGGATGCTTTTTCTTTTGCTCTATATGGTGGTGTATCAGGAAGCGCTTGTATTCCGTCTGCTCATCACCGGAATGCCCACTGATCAAGAGTACGATGGCTTTGCGCTTGCCCTTGCCGGCATATTTCTTCTCCAGCCGGAAAGCAAAGTCTATGGCCAGCTCGATCTTCTTGCGGGGGACTATCCGTGTATGTTGCAACAGTATCACGGTATCATCCAGGGAAATATTCCTGGCCTCCAGCTCCTCGTTAAGACCCAGGTCGGAGAATAAAGTGTCGTTGTAGCTGTCCTGCTCAGGATATACCAATGCATCCCCGTTCCAGTCTTTTTGCTTCCAATCCCATGGAATGTCACTGGTGTTGGGCACGACCACTGCTCTGTGCTTCAGGAAATGATCGATGTTCTCTGCATGCTGTTCTTCCAGGAAACGCTTGCAAAGCCCGATCTGTGAATGGTTGATGAAGGCAAAGCCGTCAACATAAGTGCCCGGTAAATATTTTAAGTATTTCCTGATGACAGGATTCGGATTTTGGAAGCGGTTACGCTCAAAGTAGGAATCATGCCACCATACCAGCAGCTTGGGCCAGATGATGCCCTTGCTTCGCAGCTCTTCAATGTAATAGCCCAGTCCGACAGCCGTGATGAAGTTATACGGATGGGTGGTATTGTGCGCGATGAGCAGGTCGATGTTGTTTTTTTCTATAAAATCTGCGATGATCTTTTTGGCATACAAGGCATTGCTATGGATCAGGTCATCAAGATCGTCCGGTGGGGTGCCGTTGAAATGTTCCAGGATAAGCTTATGGATGGTGTTCTTATGCCAGAATATCTCATTGGTGGTGGCATTGAAGCGTGGTGATGAATGGGCAGCCATGAAAAAAATATTCCCAAGTTGAATGTCCATATCATTGATCATAGCATTGACGGTCTGGTCAATGACGATAGAGACCCCGTCATTTTTTCCGATGAGTGAATGCAAAATGCCAATGTTTAAATGTTTGATGTTCATTTACTGATGATTTCAAAAATTTGATCGAGTGATGTAATGGTTATGTCAGGTTTCAGATTTTTAGCTTCAGGATGAACTTTCCTGAGCCGCAGTGACCGTTTGTCAGCGGCATAAAGTGCTGTTTTAAGTCCTGCCTTATGTGCAGCATAAATATCATTGAGCATATCATTACCAACAAAAATGGCTTCATATGGTTCAATATCGTATTTGTTTTTTAGCACCGGGACCAGCTTTTCATATAAAAAAGGATCTGGTTTGGCGATCAGATGTTTGTATGAATAAACAGTAAGGTCCGGGTCGAAAGGAGGTATCTTTGCCGAGTCCAGCTTTGCGTTCCCCATGAAATAATTCATGATCAATGGAGTGTAAGACTGTGCGTTGGAGACGATGCCAAGCGGGATGCGCATTTTATGTATGCGCTGAATGGTTTCCTTCATCCCGGGCATGGGCCATACCTTGTTGCTGAGGATCTCAAAGATCGTGGAGACCTGTCGTGGATCAAAGCCGTTTGCAGCGTGGATGAGCTCATAGTCCTTAGCCCTTGTCAGGACATCCTCCCAGATGGCAATGATGTCAACCTCCGGAAAAGGCCTGTCTTCTGTCCTGATCTTTGAGTGCATGTCAATGATGGCCTGTTTGAACATGCTGAGGATTCCTTCCAGGATATGCCTGACGGCCTCATCGTCCCTGGCCAGTATTTGTATTCCTGAAAGATACAATGCTTTATGAAGGTTCTTATGGTCCAGCGTAGCCTTGTTGATATCACCGGAGTCCGATATCAGCAAGGTGCCGTAAATGTCGAAAATCACGGCCCTGACTGTCATCTTTTCAAACGCAGGTTCGATCCCTGTTTCTAAAGGCTCCAAAGACTTCAGGCTGTTAAGCAAAGCTTTTATAGATTTCGTATAATCGCTCTCCATAATGTTTTACAGAATAATTTTGTAGAATGATTTGTTGGTTATGTGTGATGATGTCCTGTCCTGGCTTTTCCAATAATTTATCCAGGATGGAGTTATGGCTTAGTATGTTTGTTCTGAATTCTTTATCATCCCTTGCTTTCCTGATAATGGCTTTTTGGCTTTCATCATCGAGGTCTTTATAATCATTGTTGTAACCAGGAATGGAAACCTTTTCATACAATGCAGGAAACTTTATTCCGTCCTCTTCAAGATCCTTAATGATGTAAGGGATCTTCCTGCCAACGACCGGAGTGTTCATCAGCCATGGTTCCATGTAAACCAGCCCGAAGCCTTCCTGCTTTGAGGTTGTGATGGCAAAATCGGAGCTGGCCAGGAGTTCCTCAAAGTCGACATGTGTGCCTGCTTCAAATACCACCCGGATGTTTTGTTCCCGGCAAAATTGTTTCCATTGTTCATAGGGTTCAACCTCAACAGGATTCTTTGGTGCCAGGGTCACCAGCCAGCTCGATCTGTCTTTGAAAAGCTCCGCCAGCAATATGAATTCCCCGATGTTCTTCCTGCGGATGACCCGCACGGGATAGGTTGTTATTAACTTTTCAGGATCGAGTCCCAGGTTTTTGGCTATTTTATTCCTTGTTGCTTTGGGGTCATCCAGGATGACAACGCCGGTTGCACCAACCGGGTTGGGCAGCCACATGGTATTTTTTTCAGGAATATGGTAATCATCCAGCCGCTGGTGGTCCTTGCTGTTCAGGACCCCATAAAAACAATTGGACTTCACGGGATACAGTGCAGGGATCAATTCTTGTCCGAATTTTTTGGAGATAATTTCTTCCAGGAATGCCCAGTTTCCCGGACGGTCTTCCGCAAAATCATGGCAATGATTAAAGACATGGTAGCCTACCTGA
>JAGYLD010000145.1 GCA_018401355.1 Bacteroidales bacterium | reverse complement strand
CCAGCTTTATCTTCAGGTGGCTTTCCCGCAGCAGCTTTTTCATGAAGCTTTTATCATATTCGGCAGGTACTCCTTTGTCCAGTACTTTGATCGTCTTTACATCGGAGCCCATATACAAATCAATTTTCTCGTAGTCAAAAGGAACGCCCGCATTACCTGCAGCGGAAATGATCCGGCCCCAGTTGGGGTCTCTTCCGAACATGGCTGTTTTTACCAGTGCGGAAGTTGAAATGGAACGGATCAATATCCTGGCCTTCTTTTCGTTCCTGGCCTTGACAATCTCATATTCAATGAATTTTGATGCTCCTTCCCCGTCCGATACAATTTGCTGCGCCAGGTGCATCATCATTTCTTCCAGATTGCTTCTAAAATCTTCAAAACCCTTGTCATTTTTGGTTTTTAGCTCTTCATTGTTTGCCATACCGTTTGCCAGGACAACAACCATGTCGTTGGTGGATGTATCCCCATCAACCGTGATCATGTTAAATGTTTTATTTACTGTAGTTTTTACTGTTTCTGCAAGCAATTTGGAGTCGATGGCTGCATCGGTAATGATAAAAGCAAGCATCGTAGCCATATTGGGATGGATCATCCCTGACCCCTTCGCGATACCTGCCATGTTGATCTCATAACCTTCCAGACCGAACTCCACAAAGCCTTCTTTGGCATAAGTATCTGTAGTCAATATGGCATTGGCTACAAAAGATCCGGCATTGGACTTATTGGTTAGTTTACTGACATTATCCCTTATGCCCTGAACGATTTCCTCAGTTGGAAAAGGTTCTCCTATAACACCTGTAGAAGAAACCAATACCAGTTCCTTGTCAATATTGAGCTCATCGGCCAGAGTCTGGGCCATGGCATCCGCTCCTCTCACTCCCTGCTCTCCCGTTGCTGCATTGGCATTCCCCGCATTAACGACTATAGCCTGAGCTTTGCCGTCTTTTATATGTTTTCGAGATAAAGCAACCGGGGCAGCCACTACCTGGTTTTGGGTAAAAACCGCTGCGGCATTGGCGGGCACTTCCGAATAAATAATGGCCAGGTCCCTTCTCAGGGATTTCATACCTGTATGCGCTCCCCAGCATTTAATTCCTTTAACGTTCGTGATATTTTTAATCATCTTACTCATAATTTTTGATTTAAATTTTACGGACTGACTGGTATTTGATTTAATCCTGCTTTCTCGTCAAAACCAAGTAAAAGGTTCATATTTTGAACCGCTTGTCCCGAAGCCCCCTTCACGAGGTTGTCTATAACGCTGACAATAATGATCCTGTTCGTCCTTTCATCGAAATTGATATTAATGTCGCAATAATTTGTACCTCTCACATCCTTTATTGTACACGTTTGCTTTCTTATTCTTATGAAAGGTGCATCAGAGAAGAAATCCTCATAAAGCTCGACTAAGCTTTCTTTGCTTACCTTCTTCAGAGGATCCAGGTAAATGGTGGAAAGTATACCTCTGTCAACGGGAAGTAGATGAGGTGTGAATTGAACTGTTACATCTTCACCTGAAATTTCTGTCAGTATGCTTTCAATTTCAACGGTATGTCGGTGTGTTTTAATACCGTATGCTAAGAAATTGTCGTTCACATTGGAATACAGATTTACTGCTTTGGCCTTGACTCCTGCACCTGTCACTCCCGTCTTCGAATCAATAATTATTGAGGAGGCATCAACATATTTGCCTTTAAGCAACGGAGCTGCAGCCAATATGGCGCTGGTAGGAAAACACCCCGGGTTGGCAATTAACTTTGCTTTTTTGATCTCTCCTGAAAATAACTCAGGTAATCCGAAAGTGGCTTGCTGGATCCCTTCAGGATAATTATGTTTCATCTTGTACCATTCCTCATAAATCTCTTTTGATTTTATCCTAAAATCTCCTGAAAGGTCAATTATTTTAAAGGATTTGTGGAGGTTGTCTTTTACAAAATCCATGGAAACACCATGAGGCAAAGCCAAAAACACCAGATCCAGTGCATGATTGTCGATCTCCTTTAATGACCTCAATTCCTGGTCCTCAATTCCCTGGAAAAACGGATGAACTTCAGAGAACTTTTCACCGGTTCGGCTTTCCGATGTAATTAATGATATTTCGACCTCTGAATGGTTTTTTAATATTCTGACCAACTCGGAGCCGGTATATCCTGTTGCACCTATGATGCCTATTTTCTTTTTGTTCATTGCTTATGCGAGTTCTTCTATTGATTCAACCATAACTTCAATAACCTTTTCAAGCTCTTCTATACTAATGTTCAATGCGGGAACAAAACGCAGGACATTGCCGGCAGTTGCATTTGCAAGTACGCCTTTCTCAAGCATTTTGGCAACCAGATCCTGTGTTTCAAAATCAAATTCAACACCTATCATCAATCCCATTCCTCTGACTTGTTTAAATCCGGGAGGGTTTAATTCGCGAATTTTTGATTTTACCCATTCTCCCTTTTCACCGGCTTTTTGAACCAGATTTTCTTTTTCCATAATCTCCAATACTGCCAGAGAAGCTGAACAGGCCAGAGGATTACCGCCAAAAGTAGTTCCGTGATCACCATAATTCATGGCCGAACTAACCTTCTCATTTGATAGCACCGCTCCTATCGGGACACCACCTCCTAGTGCTTTTGCCAGGGTCATCACATCGGGTTTTATGCCAAAATGCTCATGCGCAAACATCTTTCCTGTTCTTCCAATACCGCTTTGAACTTCATCAACGATCAGTACAATATCATGATCGTTACATGTATTTCGCAGCTCCTTAAAAAATCCATCATCAACAATATTAATTCCCCCCTCTCCCTGAATAGGCTCAATGATCATCGCAGCTGTTTCTATGCTTATAGCGCTCTTTAAAGCAGTAGTATCGTTAAATGGAACCTGCCTGAACCCAGAAGGGATAGGTTCAAAGCCTTCCTGCATCTTTTTCTTGCCGGTTGCTGCAAGGGTTGCCAGAGTCCGCCCATGAAATGCCCCTTCAAAGGAGATTACCTCTCCCCCCCTGCCTATGGAATGTGAATATTTACGGGCAATCTTTATTGCTCCTTCGACGGCTTCAGCGCCGCTATTTGTAAAAAAGACTCTGTCAAGACCCGATATGTCAATAAGTTTTTCCGAAAGTTCAACCTGTGGTTTGCTTACATAGAAATTCGAAATGTGCATCAGTTTTTTTACCTGCTCCTGCAATTGCTTTACCAAAACAGGATGATTATGCCCAACCACATTCACAGCAATTCCAGCTAATGCATCAATGTATTCACGGCCTTCAACATCCCATACCCGGCTCCCTTTTCCATAGTCCAGGGCAATGGGATACCTTTTAAAAGTCTGCAAATAGCTTTCCTTGTCTCTTTTTGTGTAATCTTTGTTTTTCATATGAACAATACTATTTGGTTATTGAAGAGCCATGCCGGTCATCCAGGATGGATAATAATTGCTCCGGTTTTGTTCCATTGATAATTTTAGCAGATCTTGCGCCGCTATTAACCGCATTTTCACATGCTTCGATTTTGGGTATCATGCCACCCTGTATAATTCCTTCATCTTTTAGCGTTTGTATTTCCGACAGAGTGAGGTTTCTGATCACTGATGCCGGATCGTCTTTATTCTTCAGGAGGCCATCTACATCAGTTAATATCACAAACTGGTCAGCCTTTAGGGCTCCTGCCAAAGTTCCTGAAAAAGTATCACCATTAATATTATATCCTGTTCCATTTTTATCTGCCGCTATACATGCAATAACAGGGATAAAATCCCCATCAAGCAATAAATCTATCAATGCTCTGTTAACTTCTACCACTTTCCCCACCCGTCCCAGGTCGATGAATTCTTCTATGCCATCAACAAACCTTTTATGTATTCGTTTCGCTGCTATTACTGTTTGTCCATCCCTTCCTGATAAACCTACGGCTTTATTGCCCAGCAAGTTTAATTCTTTCACCAAATCGCTGTTTACCTGTCCTTTCAATACCATTTCTATGTATTTAAAAGCCTCGGGAGTGGTTTTTCTTTGTCCGTCAATGAACTCTGATTCGACATTCGCATCATCCAGCACTTTTTTAATGTACGGACCTCCTCCATGAGAAATCACAACATCATATCCCTTTCCTTTCAGATAGATTATGTTCTTCAACACCTCCTTCCTCAGACGTTCATCCGTCATGGCGTTTCCACCATATTTGATTACGATTAAGGGTCGATCTTTCATAATGAGTTTCTTTTCTTTTTATGTTGCAGTATTTCAGAAACATTTGTTGTTATTGATTTACAAAGGCCGGCAAATCATCTATACAGCCGATGTTCAATAAACCATCAATTGTCATTGAACGAAACAGCCAATCTATCTCCGGCTTCTAATATTCGGATTCGATAGGATAAATGTCGGAATTGTCTCAGGAATTAATATCTGCGATTGTTTTGAATTCAATGATTGCATTAATGGAATTAAACTGTGAGATATCATTAATACATCACAAATAATGGTAGATTATATTTCGAAGATTAATAGAGTTCAAAACTTCCTTACAAAGTTCATTTATACTAACAAAGAATAAAACCAAATTGTTTTTGTTTTTTCCTTGCCGGGAAAAATCATCCTGGGAG
>JAGYLD010000144.1 GCA_018401355.1 Bacteroidales bacterium | reverse complement strand
AGGTATAAATATTTTTAATTTAGGAAGGAGGTGCTTGTGAAATAGATATTGTTTTTTTCAAAAATTATTAATTTTAATCAACTATGAACATGAAAAACAAATCTTTATTTATTTATTTATTTATTTATTTATTCCGCTATTTTTTAGTTTAATATGCACAACTGTCCATTCGCAAACCCCGGACTTTGATACTCCCATACCAGTTGGCACTACCTTTAATTCAGCTGATACCATTAACCCTTTTAACGGGATTACGGCATATGGGATTGGCCTGACCGGTGATGTAGAGTTAAACAGTGATACGAGCTATGTGAGAATAATAGTTGGTGATGGCAATGGTTATGAATATACAGTTTTTGAATCTTATCCGATGATTGATACAATCTGGAATTTTAGCATTAGAGAAGAATCCTATGAAACTTCATTTCTTAATGCATACCAGCCAACCGAGCTCGTTGTTCAAATGAATGATGCAGTATTTTATCTTGACACGATAAATATTGCAACTCAATTCATTCAGGATGCTTCTGAATTACAAATGACAACAAAACTTTCATATGAGCAAGATATTGTTGACAGGCTTAATGCGTTTATAAGTGATCAGGGTATGATTTGGGTTGCAGGCCCGTCACGATATGTTTTTAAGTATTATTATGAGAAAAAGCAAATTTTTGGACCCAAATACAGGCCAATTGGTTTTGAATATTATAACGGTGGGATATATGAAGTATTTGGGTCTGAGATAATTCATGAAGAGCCTACATACGATGTGGTTCAATCATTTGATTGGCGAAAAAGGCATGGAGCAACAGATCCTAACAACCAATTTAACTACTACGATGGTGATGCAGACGGAAGTGGTTGGTTCACAGATATAAAATGCCAGGCAGGGTGCTGGGTTGATCCTGACTGGGTTTGCATTCAGGAGCCATGGTCCGCAGTAGAGTATTGTGAAAATGCACCTCCTCAGGGGTTGGGTGGTGAATGGCGGCAAACATATCTATGCCCTGTTTTTTCTTCCTTAGGGGCTCTTGAGGGGTTAATAAATATATTTTATAATAGTCATTACGACTATGACTTATCTGAACAAGAGTTTGCTGCAACCCCAACAGCTGGAGATTGTTGGGATTATATTGATGGTAGTAATAGTGTCGAGATTGTCCCATTAATTAAAGATTTTGGGGTGGTAACCGAAGATTGTTTTAAATTCGAAGGAACTCTTCTTCCTTGTAATTTATGTGCTCAAAGCCAGGAACGGGTGAGCATTTTAGACTATGAAGATTACAACAATCCCATCCTTCAAACTTCACAAATGAAAAGAGATCTTATAGAAACGGGGCCTCAAATATGGGATAAAATATATCCTGATTTTTATCAACATTCGATGTCTCTTGTAGGTTATGGTGTAATTCATGAGGGTGATGAAATATGGAATTATCAGCCATTTCCTGCTGGATCTGATCATATTGGAAAAACGTATTGGATATTTCGTGATAGTAATGGTCCTTGGCATGGATTGAACGGATATATTCTATGTTTTTTAGGTGATGATCCTGGCTCTATTGTTAATATTTTTGATCCGTATTCTTGGGAACTGGACCCGATGGAAGATAGATTATGCAGGGATGAAGACGGAGATGGTTATTGCAACTGGGGCCTTGGAGAAAAGCCAGGAGGTTGTCCATGTCAATTTGAGGAAATGGATGGAAATGATTCAGATGTTTCTTTGGGTCCGATTGATGAAAATGGGTTTGTGTCAATAATAAACACATATAATATGAGTTTCGAGGATGGATTTGGAAGCTGGAGACAATCCGGAGAAGATGATAAGGATATGGTCATCCATTCTGGAAAATTTATTAATTGGGATTGGTGGGGGCCCAATGGTGCTCAGGATGAAGATATGTATTTGTATTTTGATAGTATGGAAGATGGTTACTTAGAAGTTGATGCATACCTGGAAAGTCCTTTTATCGAATTTGATGTTGAATGTTCATTTAATGTCAGTTTTTATTACTACATTTCCGAAAAAGGTATTCAGGAGGATGGTCGTTTCATGGAATTACAAACAAGTTCTGACAACGGTGAAACATGGTATACAATATGGCAAGCTCCAAAAGAAATAACCGAAGAATGGCAGGAAGTTTCTGTACAAGTACTTGAAGGGATTAACAGAATTAGGTTTCATGTGCAAAGTGGAGATCATGAAGGTTTTTCTGATATGGGAATAGATAATATTTCCATTACTGAAGAGGGTTCTTCTATTACTACTATTATTGGAAATCATACCATTGACTTTGATTTCTATGCCTGCGGTGATATTGTTATAGAGCCAGGTTCCAGTCTTACAATAAAGGATAATGGAAGGGTGTTTATGTTACCATCAACTAAGATAATTGTCCAGAGAACAGGCTTGTTAAAGATAGAAGGTGGATTAATAACATGTTCTGAAGATGAACAATTGTGGAAAGGGGTTGAATTGTGGGGTGAAAATGGACAACCCGCAACAAGGGATTATCAAGGGATTGTAGAAATGACAGAAGGTGGCACAATAAAGTGGGCTGAATGTGGAATTAAAACCATTAAAGATATAGACGGAGAGGGGACTTATCTTCCAGAGTATTCCGGTGGTATAGTGGTTTGTGACTCAGCCTTTTTTATAAATAATCAAGTATCAGTGGATCTTTTTCCTTTTGATGGTGTGAGATCTAGCGTTTTTGAAAGAGTGTATTTCGAATTAAATGACGATTTTATACTCAATGGCGATGATGTTAACTCACCACAGTTTGTTAAATTGGTGGGTACTTCAATGAATTTGTTTAATAATTGTAATTTTTCAGATCTTAGAACAGGTATTGAGGATTATAATCATTGCAATGGAATTTATGCTGTAAATTCTTTTGTTTTTGTTGATGGCATTAAGGTTGAAAACAGTATGTTGGAAGAATTCTGGAGACCCTCAAAATTCATAGGGCTGAAATATGGCTTATATCTTTTAGCTGTTCAAACCAATAAGCCTTCAAGTGCAAAGCATTGTTTGTTCGAAAATACTCAACGGGGAGCTTTTGCCTCTGCTATTAGCAATTTTATTGTAAATGATTGTGATTTTGAGGTTCTTCCTTATGGGCCTGCGCAATTTAAATGCTATGGGATGTATTTGGATGAGTGCACCGGATATACGATTGAAGATAATTATTTTCACAATGATGATCAGGATCATGAAGGTATTGGATTGATTGTATATAATTCGGGCGAAGATCCCAATGAGATATACAGGAATAGCTTTGAAGGGTTGAAGTACTGTATATTGGCACAGGACAACAACCGTGGAAAAGATGATGGACTGCAAATAAAGTGCAACGATTTCATTGACCAAACAGATTATGATATTGTGGTTTCTGTATCCAATCCCGGGCAGTATATGGGCATAGCTCCTAACCAGGGTACACCTTTGTCCACTTTGCCAGAGGCCATGGCCGGGAATTTGTTCTTCCTGAACGAAATACCCAATGATGTGGATGATATTGAAAATGATGGGACGCATATAAACTACTATCATTCGAATGATCCAATAGATGAAAGAGCAATACCGGTTGATTTCTCAAATACGACTCGTGTTCAAATAGACATTGAAGAGTGGGATTATTATGAAGCCTGTCCACAGCGTTCAGATGGCCCCATTCCGGATAGCATATCCGATAGCTTATATGTTTCCAATCTATTGTTGGAAATAGATACCCTGGAGCAAGATGTTGATGCTACCCAAAACCTATTGAATGACCTGGTGGATGGAGGTGATACGGATGATCTTAAATCAGATGTAGACAACAGTACACCACCCGAATCATTGACCATCTACAATGAACTTATGGGAGAATCACCTTATCTTTCCGATACCGTTGTTGAATCAGCCATCATGAAAGAGGAAGTGTTGCCCAATGCCATGATACGGGACGTAATGACTGCAAACACCCACAGTTCAAAATCGGATAACGTAATGGAGGTATTGGAAGTACGCAATCCTCCCATGCCGGATTATATGATGACACAGATACAAGCAGGACAAGCAGAAGTTTCTGCAAAAGAAGAGCTTGAATCAAAACTGGCATTCTTTAAAGGCAGAAAGGCAAGGGCGATGAATTCACTGCTTCGTTATTATATGAACGATACCCTGAACCCGCAGGCATCATCCGACAGCATCATTAATATGCTAAGTTCAGATTACCAGTTGTCATCAAAGTATAAACTGGCTTTTTATCAAATGAGTATTGGGGATTCAATACAGGCATCCGGGGTGATGAATGCCATTCCATCACAATTTAACCTGTCTTTTGATGAGATGGCAGAATACCAGCATATGCTGGATTATTTTAACTGGTTGTCCGTATTGCCATGTCATGGAAACGATGTTTCATTCCTTGATAGCTTACAGATTGCACAATTATGGGATCTGTACGATGATGAAAACCGCATTGTCAATGTATATACTCGAAATATATTGTTGGCAAACGATGAGATAAGCTATGATGAACCGATTTATTTGCCTGATTTTCTAAAAACGGATGAATACAGACCTTATGATGATCCGGAAATAAATGATAAACTGATCAACGTATTTCCCAATCCGGCCAGGGAT
>JAGYLD010000143.1 GCA_018401355.1 Bacteroidales bacterium | reverse complement strand
GATCATTATGAAAGTTTCGGAATCTTTCTTTTTTTTCTTCTTTTGATTGCCTGGGATACTTTTTTATTTCTTCGGCCAGGAAAGGATTGGATATCAGGCCCCTTCCCAACATCCAGTCTTTGATCGCAGGATATCTCTTTTTTATATTTTTGTAATCTGGGATACTGTTTATATCACCACTGTATATGACATTGTGGCTGATTTTTGGCAGCACTGCTTCAAGTTTTTTAAGATTTACCTTTCCGTCATACATCTGAATGCCCAGCCGTGGATGGATTACAATATATTCCAGATCAAAGTTGTTGAATACCGGGATCAGGTTGTCAAATTCGTCCGGAGAAACCAAACCCAATCTTGTTTTTATTGAAAGCTTAACCGGGATGGAGGGGATTACTTCTTCAAGGATCTTATTAATTTTATCAGGAAATGGCAATAGCCCGGAGCCTCTCTGTTTCCTGGTGACTTGTGGTTTGGGACAGCCCAGGTTCCAGTTTAATTCTTTGTAACCAAGTTGCTGAAGATCCTTTGCCATCATTATAAAAAGATCTGGTTCATTTCCAATAATTTGTGGAATGATTTTCATGCCGGTATTGTTTTCCGGCCACAGATCTCGAATGTGATTCATGTTCACATGTCTGCCTTTTACCAAAGTTACAAATGGTGCGATAGCAATATCGATTCCTTGAAAATGCCTGTGAAAAACATTTCTGAAATTATGTTCTGTGAATCCCTGAATTGGAGCCAGGTAAAGCATGGGGTAAAATTACACATTAATGGCAGATTTTTATTTGCAATATAATTCTGCTTTTTATATTAAAAAATTAAATATTATTGTTTGCTCAATTAGGCACTGGTTTTTTTCTATCCTTATGCAGTGCTGATATTGACCCTCATTGTTTTACGAATTTTGATAGTATGAATCATTACGAATATGAACATATTGAAGCCATCGATATGAACAGACGGGAATTTGGAGAAAGGTATCATGAAATGCATTGGCTGAGATATGATGAAGCTGATTCTGCGCTTGACGAAAGGTCAGGGTTATTGCAAAAATTGGAATCTCTGGGTGTTAAGAAAGGATATCTAAACTCTAAACTTGACACAAATAATCTTTCACCAGGATGCAAAAACTGTGGAGATGGCACCTGGTCCTGCCTGTTTATTAATGGGATATGTAATTCCAGATGTTTTTATTGTCCGGCTCCTCAAAATGATACCGGTGTACCGACTACAAATACTGTGCACTTTTATGATCCTGAGGATTATATCGATTATATAAAATTGTTTGGTTTTAAAGGTGTTAGTATCAGTGGGGGAGAGCCTTTATTGTCTGCTGATCGGTCAGAAAAGTTTATTAAATCAGTTACACAGTTTGGTGGTGATAACATACACACATGGTTATATACGAATGGCAAACTGGTTACCCAGGATATTCTCAGAAAACTGAGGGATGCCGGTTTAAAAGAGATTCGATTTGACATAGGGGCTGTAAACTATAATACTGATAAAGTTGAGATGGCAATTGGAATTATTCCCATTGTTACAATTGAGATTCCTGCAGTACCGGAAGAATATGAGCGTTTACAGATTCTGATCCCCAGAATGGCTGGTTCCGGGCTTGCCCATTTAAACCTTCATCAATTGAGGGCAACGCTGCACAATGTTGATAATTTAATTCAAAGAGGTTACACCTTTCTGCACGGAAAAAGAGCAACAGTCCTGGAGTCTGAGATGACGGCTTTGCAAATAATTAAGTTTGTCAGAGAGAATAATATAGAATTACCCGTAAATTATTGCTCATTTGTATATAAGCATCGATATCAGCGGATGGCAGCACTCAGAAGATATGCGGAAAAAATCACTGAAAGCTACGAGGACATTACCGGAGCCGGATTCATTCGTCGTATCTGGGTTGAAGGATCGGAAGATGAACTTCAGGTGATCACTAAAGATTTGAAAAATTATGATCCTTACGGCAAAACCTGGAAATGGAATAAAGCAGATAACAGGGTTTTCATTGGGCAGCAAGCAATATGTTCTATTGACACTGACAAGACCCATGTTTACATTGCGTATGATGGGGCAACGATAAGGCAAAGCAATTCCGGCAGAAACAAAACCAAAGAGATAAAGTTAAATGATCATAGATCCATTTTTATAGAAAGGAACAGTGCTACTCCTGAATTTTCCATTAGAAGTAATTCATGGGATATATTTAAAAGAACATTTTTGATGGGTACTGGATCTTTAAGCAATGGAATGATAAAAGAAAGAATCGATTATCTGGCGACCAAATCTCCAAGGGAATTGAAGCACGATCCCTGGTACTACATTGTTGAATATGAGCACTTAAAAGAAAATCTTGGAGATTATTATTAATTAAAAACTGAACTGCGCCATAAGATCAAATCTGTTGGCTGTTCCTTTTGCACCATCCTTGTTTTCTCTCTGTCCCCATAGGTATTCGATGCCAAGCGTAAAAACAGGCAAGACATCCCAAAACAGGTTTATGGCTACATATTGCCCTATTTGATAGGCATCATCAGGTTTCAATCCGAGATCATCGGTATATGTCAGACTATAAACCAGTGTTGAGTTCAAGGTTTGGGTCCAGTTATGCTGAAAAGCTGCATATCCGCCATAAACAGGAAGTGCACTGAGTGAGGAATCCGGGGATTTGGGGACGAGGTCTAATCCATATCCGGAAATATCCTGGATATACCTTGCAATGCCCTTGCCATATAAAGCCTGAAACATAAATATGTCATTTCCGGTGATGTTGAAGGAGCCACTGAATGCGCTGCCCCATCCTAATTTCTCTATGTCTCCATTAAGCGAATCTTCGTAGGCAATTACACGACGCACACTGGCGATCTGCAGGTGCCCCCACTTTCCTCGGATTCCAAACCGACCTATAATATCCGGCATAAATTGTGGTATGCTCTCTGTTGAAGGTCCAACAGTAATGGAAGCTTCAGGGGTTTCTGCTGCAACGGCAAAATATAATTTCTTTCCAATGTTTCGTCCATATCTGATCATTGGATTCCTGATGGCAATTTCGCTATTGGGTCCTTCAAAATCTATGGTATTCGGCGAAGCGTCCAGATCCATAAAAGTACTCCAGGTTTGGCCAAAAAGAAATCCTTTGAATTGCCCATATGCATGTCGTAACCTAAAAGTGTTGTTGTTTCCGTAAAAATCTGCTTCAAAATATACCCTGACAGGCCCATATTTGGTTTTGCCCAGCAGCTCGGTGAACAGCCTTGATTGGCTTGCACCCAGGCTCAATCTTTCTTGATAATTGTTTTCAGGGCCAACGGGTATTTCGTATACAATAAAGTCGTTCATATCCTGAAGCCCGTTGAGATCAAAAACACCATTTAACCTTGCAAATCCTCCAATACCAAACTGAAATTTTTGTCCGGCTGTCTGTATAACAATCCTGGGTGTATCAGGATCCTGAGGGTGCTTCTTCAATCGCAGGTGGTCGAGAAAGAGATAATCCTGCGCTAAGCCCATAGTTCCTGATAAAACTAATAGCAATATTAAAAATGAATGCCTGAAACTTTGAGTCATAATTCGTTGGTTTTCTCAGTAATACTGCGGTATATCACAGTTTAATTTCCGTAACAATACTGACCTTTTAAATTTTGAACATCTTATCAAATATATTAATATTGTAGGAACAAAAAAGCTGTCAAGCGGAAATTTTTATAATCAAAAGGCCATTCTTTAAAAATCTTTTCCAGGATCAGATTGTTATGGGTTGGTTTTTTGTATTGCCTCACAGACAGTGCATTATAAAAAAATGATATAAAATTCTTCACCTGGTATGTATGGGAGCTTGATCTTAGTTCTATTTCTTGGGGTTCTCGGAATCTGGAAATCCATTCCGGTCGGATTCCTTCTTGACGTGCATCCTGTCATGGTTTGTCTGATGACCATCCTTGGAGGGTCCCTGGGGGTGCTGGTCATATATTTTATAGGTACCAATGTAAAATCTTTCCTGTTGAAATTCATAAAGCCTGGCAAAATGGCAAAAAAGGAGCATCGGTTAAAAGAGTTCCTGGAAAAATACGGGATTCCCGGTTTAGGATTTTTTTCTACACTGATCATGGGGCCCGGTCTTACAATGGCGCTTGGAATTACACTCGTGAATAGTCATGCCAAACTTTTAATATGGGTTATTGCAGGGGTGGTAGTTTGGAGTATACTTCTTACCTTTATCGGCCAGGTCGGAATAAGCATCTTTTAATTGGAATCGGGCTGGTATTTTATGGCTCCCTCATCTGAAATAAATAGCACGGAGTTATTCGTTGTTCCTTTTGTGGATGCAAGGGAGATTCTGATTTCAAAGGGAGTTTAATATTCGAATATTGTTTCAGAAGTATATTTTTAATATCAATGAAAGTTAGTTTATTTGGAAAGACGATCACTGAGCTGGCCGGAATCTGCAAGGATCTTGGTATGCCTGGCTATACAGCCCGGCAGTTATGTGAGTGGATGTATCAGAAGGATGTGGTATCATTCGATGATATGAGTAACCTTTCGAAGAAAACAAGAGAAATCCTGAAAGAAAATTTTGAACTTGGTTTATCTGAACCAGAAAAAGTTCAGATATCATCGGATGGAACAAAAAAATA
>JAGYLD010000142.1 GCA_018401355.1 Bacteroidales bacterium | reverse complement strand
GGAAGAATCAGTACATCAGTAGACGCTCGTATCATAGGATTCCATGCCCATATAATAATCTGGGATGACCCCATCAATCCACAACAGGCTGTCAGCCCGGTAGAACTAAGTAATACAAACAGATGGATGGATCAAACATTACCTACACGTAAAGTAGATAAAGAAGTATCTGTGACAATAGGAATAATGCAGAGGTTACATCAAAATGACCCAACAGGGCATATCCTGGAAAAGAATAAAAGTAATGTAAAGCATATATGTTTACCCGCTGAATTGGAAGGGTATGGGCATACGCTGAAACCCCCATCGTTGGCACAGTATTATACGGATGGCCTACTGGATCCGGTGCGTATGAATTATAATGTTTTAAAAGAATTGCAGGCTGATTTGGGGCAGTATGGGTATGCTGGTCAGATGGGTCAGGATCCAACCCCACCGAAGGGAGGGATGTTTAAAGTGGATATGTTCACGGTAGTGGATGTAATGCCTCCGGCACATACAATTGTAAAGACCGTTCGGTATTGGGATAAGGCCGGCACCAAAGAAGTGTTAGAGATGGGCAAACCGAAACAGGGGCAGGGGGCAAGGACTGCCGGTGTAAAGATACATTTGCTGGACAATGGGAAATGGCTTATTAGTGATGTGGTAACAGGCCGTTGGGGGGCTGTGGATAGGGAACGAAAGATAAGGGCTGTAGCAGAGGCTGATGGAACACGGGTACATATATATCACGAACAGGAACCAGGAAGTGGTGGTAAGGAATCAGCAGAAGCCACCAATACTAATTTATCAGGATTCACGGTATTTGCAGAAAGACCTGTAGGGGATAAGATATACCGGGCTGATCCATATAGTGTACAAGTTAATAATGGGAATGTAATGTTATTGAAGGGAACGTGGAATGCTGAATTTATAGAAGAGCATCGATTTTTCCCATTCAGTAGATTAAAAGATCAGGTAGATGCCGCAGGTGGGGCATATAGCAAATTAAATAAGGCCAGAAGGGCGGGACCAATAGGTCGGTAATTATATACAAAGCATTATGAAACAGATAATTGAGGATAAAATACAAGTTTTGACAGATTTGGTTAGCCGGGCACAATTGGCCGGACAGTTGGGAATGCAATATTCTGGTGATCGGGAATTATATACCATACTGGGATATAAGGAAAATCTACAATACAGTGACTATTGGCTGCAATACGACCGTCAAGACATAGCCGCAGCCATTGTAGATAAACCGGCTGAAGCAACATGGCGTGGATCAATTGCTATTGAAGAGAATTCTGATGCTGAGGAAACCCAGTTAGAACGGGCATGGTTGGATATATGCAAGGAATTAAGAATCAAGTCTAAATTAGTAAGTTTGGACAAACTTACATGTATTGGCCGATATGGTGTATTGTTTATGGGATTATCGGATGCCATAAACAAGGAAACATTAATAACAGAACCAAAAGGAAAACCGAAATTATTATACATAAAGGTGTTTAGTGAAGGACAGGCGACTATAGATAAATTTGAAACGAATCCAACAAACTCTCGGTATGGTCTGCCATTGTTATATAATCTCACTATACAAAATAACAGTAATGGGAGTTCAGAGATATTCAGAGTGCATTATTCTCGTGTAATTCATGTGGTACGCAATCCATTGAACGATGATGTATATGGCTCGTCTGTATTGAAAAAGGTTTTCAACCGGTTAATGGATTTGGAAAAGTTAACAGGAGGTTCGGCGGAAATGTTTTGGCGTGGTGCTCGTCCGGGGTATGCTGGTAAATTGGATGAAGGGTATCAATTATCCGCAGATGATGAAGAAGAATTGTTAAAGCAGTTGGATGAATATGAGCATAATCTCAGGCGTATATTGGTTAACCGTGGATTAAGCATGGAAAGTTTAACCACACAAGTAAGCGACCCATCAAGCCATGTTGATATACAGATTCAAATGATTAGTGCCCAAACGGGTATTCCTAAACGCATATTGACAGGCTCAGAACGCGGTGAATTATCAAGTGGGCAGGATTCAGTTCAATGGAAGGAAATCATCCAAACCAGGAGAGAGGAATATGCAGAACATGCTATATTACGACCATTTATAGATCGGTTGATGGCGTTGGGTATATTGCCGGAGGCTATCGAAGAGAATTATGAGATTGGTTGGTCTGACTTGTTTGCTGTAGGGGATAAAGAACGGGCTGATATTGGAAGAGTAAGGGCGGATGCATTGAAACAATATGCCAGTCAACCCGGAGCCGAATATATAATACCACCGGATGCTTTCTTTGAATTCTTTTTAGGCTTGGCGAGCAATGAGATAGAGTTAATCAATGAAATGAAAGAAGCCGCCATGTTAGATGAGAGTATGGAACCCGAACCCGAACCCGAACCCGAACCAACTCCTACACCTGAATGATAGCTGACAAACAACATATATTCAATCATTCTAAGGGAGGATTAACAGTACACGCTACATCCAATCAATTCGATCCTACCCATACCACTATGTTGAGAAAAGCATTCGTGGCTGAGATGAATAAGCGATTTACCCGATTAAGGGGGAAAATACGGCGTCTAATCATCGATCAGGATTTTTTAGGACTAAGGGACAAGAAAGAATTAACCGGCTTTAAAACCCATGCATTTGACTTTAAAACGAGTGCAAATAAAGTGGATGACTTCTTAAAATGGTTACAAGGGCAAGTAGATGATAATCTATTACAGGTTCGTCAAATGCCGCAATATGGGAAAGGAATCCAAAAGGGCTGGACAGATTTGTATATAGAAGATTCATATAAGAGGGGTGTGCAGCGTGCTCGTTATGAGATGGGCAAAGTAGGGATGGCTGTACCTGATATAGATGCAACAGGAGGTATTCATACCAGTATGGGAATGCCTATGCACATGGATCGGGTTGGGTTATTATACACCCGGACATATAATGAATTGAAAAACATAACTAACGAAATGAGTAATCAATTATCCAAAGTACTATCTCAGGGGATGATTGATGGAGATGGGCCACTGGCCATTGCCCGTAATTTGAACAGGACTATCACTGGGCCAGTAGGGGATTTAGGGTTGACTGATAGTTTAGGGCGGTTTATACCCGCCCAACGGCGTGCAAAAATACTGGCAAGAACGGAAATAATCCGGGCACACCATCAGGCTACAATTCAAGAATATAAGAATTGGGGAACCGCAGGAGTAAAGGTACAAGCCGAGTTTCGTACAGCCGGGGATGATAGGGTATGTTCCCAATGTGCTACTTTACATGCTCGTATATATACATTGGAGGAAATAGAAGGGATGATACCGGTACATCCCCAATGCCGGTGTATGGCTTTGCCTGTTAACCCGGTAGATGTCCCGGGCAAATAATCTATTATACCACCGGCAGTTAAACCAAAAGTCAAATCAAGTACTGGTATAGGGAAGGCTGCACCAAAACCAAAGGCTACACCGAAACCGAAAGCTGTACCAAAGCCAAAACCTAAAAAGAATTATGGGGGAGATGTTAAGTTTAACTCAAAAGCTCATCAGGAATTATATGATAAAGAAGTATTAGCTGCTGAAAAGTACTGGGATGAAGTAGATGTTTTTTTCAAGAATGATCCCGCATTGGCTAACGAATGGGAGCAATTTAAAGCAGGAAAAAGGCATTTACAAGATTTACCTCATATTGAACGGGCTTTCCGTGAAAAAATACAAAAATTATACGGGTCGGTAACCACTACTGACGGAGAGTCTTTTACAGATTTATTAACGAGCTGGCAGAGCACAACACGGGGTAGAGAAGGTAAATCATTACGATATATGACATCTAAATTAGAAAAAGTACCTCCGGGTAAAACAGCAGGTGATACTTTCAAAAACATAGAGGAACTTCAAAATTTTTTCAAAAAAGGTGGGTCACTGTTGGGAGATGAAGCGTATATCAAAATCCGTGCATACAATCAAGTGTATGCTCGGAAGATAAGAAACATGGAGGTTACGACTCCATTATTGCGTGGTACAGAAGGCGAAACGGGTAGAAAAATAGCAGATGGGATTGCAGAGGGAGTGTCGCGCAAACGCACAACCCACGCTATTGATGACAATATTTTAGTTGGATATACAGATGATGCACATACTGCTGCCCACTTTGGACATGAATCGGGTGGAGCAACAGTTCAGAAGTTTATTAATCTGGATGATATTGTGATTCATAAAGATTTGTTATATGGAGCTACTAATAAGTATCCAATAGAAAAGGAATACATAATACGTGGATTCAAATGGAAGGTGACAAAAGGAAATTATGTAATAGACGGTAGGGATTATCGGAGCAAAATTGGAATTGATGCAGCTAATGAGTTTGAAGCGTTATGGGAAGAATTAAGGTTTAAGTATTTTTAAAAAAAGATATAAATGAAACGATTAAAACCAGTCGAAAAGAACGGAACATTAAATTTACATGCCACTGCAGATGGAGTGGACTGGATGCGAGCAGGTAGATTATTGGAAGCTGCAAAAAAAGGGGACAAAGCCGCAGCAAAAGAATTAAAAGAAATGGAGGATACTCCTATGATAAAGTTCAGTTTGACGGAGATGGAAGTTATTAGAAAAGCAGTAAAAATGGAACAATCAGGATAAAAAGACAATTCAGCATAACCTTATTTAAAATGATTAAAAA
>JAGYLD010000141.1 GCA_018401355.1 Bacteroidales bacterium | reverse complement strand
AACCCCTATCCCAAAATCTCCATGAGTGTTTATGTTTCTCCTCCCTGCCTTCATCCTGAGAATACAAACCCCAGCGAGGCCTCTTATGCATAACCTGGGTTAATTACTGCAAGGATTGTATTGTAATGAAAAACAATGGATCATATTTGCTCAATAATCAATTAATTTTAATTTTGTTTAATATTAATTATGTGTTAGTGCAACCACCTCAAAAGTGGTGTTGTCTTATTATTGCAAAAACAAAGAACGTATTACCGTGAGATATTTAAATCGCTTGGCCTCATTCGTGATCATTTCCGGCTTGTTGAGCCTCGGGCCATCAAAACTTAATGCCCAGATACAGTCTGGTCTTCCTGAAACATTTCCTGAGATACAGGTGAATGTTTATGATAACCCTGAACCAGGATATATTTTTATAACACCATGTGGTTTATGGGGGCATTTTCCGGATGCATCTCACTACCTTGCCATCCTTGATAATCATGGCATGCCAGTTTTTTATGAAGAACTAGAACGGCCTGCCTTTGATTTCAAACTTCAGCCAGATGGGTCACTTACTTTTTATGATGGTGGTTACGATTGGGTTCACCAGATTATGAATGCTTCTTATGACATAGAGTCCAGTGACCACATCATAGGTTATAGTGGCACGGATTTTCATGAATTTAAGATACTGGACAATGGCCATCACCTCTTATTGGGTTATGAAGACAGGATCGTTGACATGGATACTGTTGTTCCCGGAGGGCAACCTGGGGTCACGGTGAGAGGAACGCTGATCCAGGAAAAAGATACGAATGGAGTTGTGATCTGGGAATGGTCGAGTTGGGGACATTTGGAGATCACAGAAACGGATACCGCTAATGTTGACCTTACCCACCCCTCGTTTATCGATTATGTGCATGCAAATGCCATAGAGCCTGATACGGACACCAGTATAATGATAAGTTGCAGAAATATGCATGAGATTACCAGGATTAGCAGGGTAACTGGTGATGTCATCTGGAGGATGGGTGGGTCACAAAATGAATTTTCTTTTATTGGAAATGATACACTGGGTTTTAGCGGACAACATGATATAAGAAAGCTGAAAAATGGGAATTGTTTGTTATTCGATAATGGCTGGCATCATCCCGAACAGGTGTCAAGTGCATATGAATTTCAGATTGATGAGGTAAACAAAACTGTAACAACAGTAAAACGTTACCGCAGCCAACCAGAGGATATCACAGGATGGATCATGGGAAGCAGTCAAAGGCTTCCAGGTGGCAATACCCTGGTCGGATGGGGCTCTGGTGTACCAAATGTAACTGAATTCAAACCCGATGGAACCAAAGCCCTGGAATTTGAATTTGAAAGTGTCAGTTACCGTGCTTATAAGTTTCCCTGGAAAACAAATTTGATTTCAGGAAATACGGATACTTTGGATTTTGGAGAGATACATTTTGAGAATGAAGCAGAGCAGGATTTATATGTTACCAACCATTATGATAGTGATATTGAATTGACCTGGATGCATACAAATACCGAAAAATATCATTGTACGACAGACCTTCCAGCATTAATTGAACCCGGTGATTCCCTGGAATTGACCATTAAATTTTTACCTGAAGAGGTTGGAGAATTTAATGATGTACTGACCATTTATGCTGAGAAATTGAACCAGACAAAAGTAAGTGCCTTTGCTATTCAGGTTATGGTCTGTGGGTCGGCAAGTGAGGATGCATCTGTTACAGAAATTCATTTGGCTGATGTTGAAGTTTTCCCCAGTCCTACAAAAGGTATTATAAACCTTAAAAAACCTGGAAGGTATCAATTGAGCTACTCCATTACAAATGTTAATGGATATTCAATATTATCAGGCAATATTGGACAAGAAAAGAAGGAATTCAGGTTCGACATTTCAGCAGAAGCTCCAGGCATATATTTTCTGAGATTGGTTGATAATTTGACGGGTCAATATACTGTCAAAAGGATTATTAAGCATTAATCATTTTTGAAATTTTGAAATTTTACCGGAACTTGTTTCTCCGAAATACAAGATTTAACCTTTAGAATCCTTAAAACAATGAAAAAATTTACTCGATTTATTTTTATTATTGGAATCATCAGTATCATTGGTACTGTTTATGGTCAGAAAAAGTGGCAATACATTTCACCCATGCCGGGTTCGAAATTTATCAATCCTGAAAATAATATTGCTTTTAGACATGGAGATGCACTGGATTTAGGCAGTGTAAAAAGTGATTTGATTTCAGTGGTGAGTTCCTCGAAAGGTGAAATAACAGGAACTTTTATCCTGTCAAAAGATTTGCGGACACTGATATTTTACCCTGACCAGGAATTTGCATTGAAAGATAAGGTTTATGTATCATTATCCAGGGGTATTAGAACTGCTACTGGTCTTGATATGGAAGGTGTTGAATTTTCTTTTTCAGTAAAAGAGAAAGACAATATTCAGGGGTTAATTGACTTTTATGAAGGTCAATATCAGGAAGAGCAGGAAAATTTCCGCAATGGTATTTCCGGGACAGACAAATCTCCATACAACAATAATGAGGAAATGTTGCAGGTTTATCCTGATGGGTTTCCGGTTCCAACTGTTGCAGAGTTTAATGATCCGGCACCAGGATATGTTTTTTCCGGTCCAAGACCTATGGGTGACGCACCATATGATCCTTACCTTATAATTATGGACAATTATGGAACACCCGTTTTTTACAGGAAATGGCTTAGAAGAACCAATGATTTTAAAACCCTGGTTAATAATCAGTTGACTTTTTGTGATTTTGACGGAGGCAACCCAACGATTAATAAATATCTGGTATTAAACAGTCACTTTGAAATAACTGATACACTGATGATGGGCAATGGATATATTGTGGATCAGCATGACCTCCTTATGGCTGAAAACGGTGATCATTTTATGATGGCATATGATGCTCAACTGGTAAATATGGATACCGTTTATCCTGGTGGGGACACTGCAGCGACCGTAATCGGATTTGTTATTCAAAAGCTTGATGCAGACCATAACGTGATCTTCCAATGGAGAAGTTGGGACCACTTCGATATCCTGGATGCAAACCATACTGATTTTACTGCAGCAAAGGTTGATTATGTCCATGGAAATGCTTTTGAGCTCGTGGATAATGATACAAACTTGCTTATTTCCTGTAGAAATATGGAAGAGATCACCAAGATCAACCTGAATACAGGAGAGATTATCTGGCGGTTTGGTCTTCATGCCAAGAACAATATGTTTACTTTTATCAATGACACCATTGGATTTTCCTGGCAGCATGATATACGGAGAATATCTAATGGTAACTTTACCGTATATGACAATGGAAACTACCATACACCAAAATTTTCTCAGGCACTAGAATACAATTTGGATGAAGAAAATTACACTGCTGAGCTCGTATGGAATTATATTCATGATCCTGTGGTTTATGGAAGAGCTACAGGTGCACATAGACGGTTGGAAAATGGCAATGCATTTATTTGCTGGGGTTTAACATGGCCGATTAATGCTTCTGAGGTTACCCCGGCCGGTAATCTTGCCTGGGAATTGCATTGGCCTGAAAATGTTTGGGAATATCGTGTGTTCAAATTTGACTGGGAATCTGATATGATCAGCACAAATTATGATACCATTGATTATGGTGAGTATGATGATTATGTAGCCTGGCCTCGTATTTTTACAGTTTTCAACCATGCTGATCATGATATTCAGATTACCAGTACACACAACCACTGGGATTCATATTATATTTCTACAGCCTTGCCTTTAACGGTGCCGGCAAATGGACAAGCAAACATGACGGTAAGCTTTTTCCCTAACATGGAAGGTCAAATAAATGATGTACTCACGCTAAACTATGAATCACTATATTCGGATTCTTTGCCTCAGTGTATTTCAACCCAGATATATCTTACAGGATTTGTCCAGGATCAAACACCTCCAACTGTTGTTATGACTCCTGAAGATGGCGCAGTTGATGTATCACAGATGACCATGGTCAATATTTCTTTTAATGAACCTGTTGAAAAAAATGGTGGTGGTACCATAACCAATGAAGATCTGTATCAGTTGATAACCTTTAAAGAGGGGGATGAAACTGGTGAAGATGTTGGGTATGTTGCATATATGAATCCTCTGAAAACCAAGATAATGATAACACCCGATACCCTCAAACCTTCAACAACTTATTATGTAGAACTTCCTGCAAATAGTGTTCAGGATGGTGCTGGCAATGTCCTCTCCACAGCTCAGGTTTCATCCTGGGAAACAGAGGAGAACCAGGGGGTTGAGGAACAAGAAATGCATAATATTGAAATATTCCCTATGCCTACTGATGGTATCGCCTATCTGAAATTTGGAGAAGAGATGCCGGTAAGGATACAGGTGGTAAGCCTTACAGGGAAAAACATTGTAACCATTGATAATCCGGAAGAGAAAACAGTAAAGATCAACCTTGCTGATCATGCATCTGGAATTTATTTTGTAAAGGTATACTTTGAATGGGGTAGTGTACCACAAAGTTTAAAATTGGTTAAGATGTAGAATGTTTAGTGACTGATTTAATATTCAGTACTACGGGACTCTATCCTAAGGGATGGAGTCCCTTTTACTTGTAATTTGACCGCAAATTTCGGTTCATCAGAAATATTAGGTGGGGAAGGAGGATTTTGTCTATCTTAGTATTATGGAGACAAA
>JAGYLD010000140.1 GCA_018401355.1 Bacteroidales bacterium | reverse complement strand
TGAAAAAGTGGACCGAGGAAAACGGGGTAGAGGGCGAGCAGGTCAGCGGTCAGGTGATCTACATGGACCGGGGCAAAAAGTATTTTGGATTGATAAAAAAGTACCTGATTGAAGAGTTGGGCTATAAGGATCACGAAATAGGCATTATTATGGCCGGCGAGGGATCCAAAAGCGGGGAGCATAAAGAGCAGGTGAAAAACGGATTTAATGGTGAAAAATGGAATGAGTCAACAAAGACATTCGCAAAGATCACTGAAGATGAGCGTATCAAAGTAATTATCGGCACGGGATCAATTAAGGAGGGAATGAACCTGCAAAGCAGGTCAACTATCCTGTATAACGCCTTCATTGACTGGAACCCGACAGACGAGATTCAACTGGAGGGGAGAATTTGGCGTCAGGGCAACCCGTATTTGAACATCCGAATTGTCATTCCGCAAATGGCAGACTCAATGGATATTTTCATGTTCCAGAAGTTGCAGGACAAAACATCCCGGATCAACTCTATTTGGAACTTTGACGGTAAAACAAATGTGCTTCCAATAGACGAGATTGATCCAGGGGAGCAAAAAGAAGCTCTAATCACTGATCCGAGGGTTATTGCCGAACTTCGCACTGAAAGAGTAATCAAAGAGATGGAAGAGGATATTATGACTATTGAGTCAAATATCCAGACCGCAAAGAATGTAAAGGAATTTGTTTTATTGCGTAACCAGTTTCAAAAAGAACTTTCAAAGGTAATGCAGCTTATCGCCCCGGATAAGGCGGATAGCAGTATTGAAGTTATGACAAAAGTATTTGAAACAGCTTACTCAACAGGCAAGGTTGGTGAGGTTGAGATTAATCAGCAAAAACTAAGAGAGGCATACTATAATGGCGATTACAAATTGCTATATACTTATGGCAATAACAATCTGTACAAGCCTCACAATTATTCAAAAATGAAGGGTTCCGTTGCTCAGATAAAAAGAGCAAAAGAGACATTTTTGGATCGTTTTGAAATTGCCGTTGATCCAGATGCAATTGATTTTTATGTGGAAGATCAAAAGGGAAGGGCCGAAAAAACAGAAGAGGAGAAAAAGAGGTTAATGTCGGGCGAATACCTGGACGAGCAGGCTGAAAAAATACAGCAGAAACGGAAGCAAAATAAGGTTGAATTTGCTTCGGTGGAAGAGCGAATTGAAGAATTTAAAAAGCTGAACAGGTTCCTTGGGGAAATGCGTGAGCCTTTGGTATTCGCAACCGAAAGCGAGACTTGTCCTCCATTGACCGCCGATGGTATGAGGGATATATCCCCGGCAGCAATTAAGATGATTGAAGCGTGTATCGCCGACCTGCCTTCAACTAAATCAATGCACACCGATAAAGACGGGAACTACACCCCGCAGAGGTTGAAGCTGCATAAATGGATCAAGGCGAAGATGCGCGAGAGGTCCGAATGTGTGGTCGGTAACGAACAGCCAATTGCAGTTTTGATGGGTGGCCCTCCAGGTAGCGGCAAATCTTACTTCCTCCGCAAATACGTGCCATTCCTTACAAAAGACAGGATATTCAAAATTGATGCGGACGAGATCAGGGCGCAATTGCCGGAATACAAGGGATGGAACAGTTCTGCAACACATAAAGAAACGCAGGATATTTACCTGGGACTTCTGGATGATATTTCCAAAGGTGAACCATGTAAGTACGATGTATTGTGGGACGGCACAATGAACCGGGTTGATAATTACCTACCTTTGATTGGTAAATTACGGAAACTGAATTATCAGATTTACATTATCTATATGAAGGTAGATCCGAAGGTAAGCATGGAGAGAGCAATGAAGCGTTACCAGAACCCAAGTGGCGATGGAAGGTATGTTCCGGTGGATGTTATTAAAGAAGCCAACAAGAACGGTCCGAGCGGATTCAATGCGCTTAAAGGCAAGGTAGATGGATATATGTATGTCAATGGCGAAACGGGAGACGTGATTGAAAGAAAAGGCGAGGACATACTATCCGGAAAAGGCTACTTCGACAAACCCGCAACCGGGAATGAAACAAAAATAAAGGTCGCCAAGGCCAAAGCAAAGGCCAGGGAGCGGAATTTGCGATTAATACAGAAAGCAATAGAATTAAGTAATCAGCCAAAATTTCAAAAAGGAGACATGGTTGGCTGGAAATCAGATACAGACTTTACGAAAGAAAACCGCAACAAGCCAGCTCAAAAGGTAATTGACGTTCAGAAAACGACAGACGGCGAAGGTTGGGAATACAGGATAACCAATTACCAGGGGTGGCACATGCAAAACTCACTTGAATTAAGATAATGAATTTAAAACTTAAATAACAAAATATCATGAAAAAATTAATTGATGAAAATGGAATGGTTATAATTGCCGTAGGAATGGCTGTTGTGTTTTTTCTACCTTTTTTAATTGCTATACGTAAAAATAGTTTAGAAAATAAAAAATAGGAATCATGGAAAAATGGACTGTAAATTATTGGATTAAAGGCAAGAAGCATAAAGGGTGGGATTTTATATCACAAAATGATGCTGTTAATGCTGTCAGAGAGCTTGTCATGGAAATGGATAAGAAAAAGAGAAACGTAACCAAAATCGAAGTATATCACTGGATAGATAAATCATAAAAAAATAATATCATGGCACTATCAATGAAGGAAAAATACGCAAGGGTTGACCTTTCCAAACTTAATGCGGACCTGAGAAAAGAGTTCGAGGGTATAAAAGAAGACTCAGACAATTTCGATCCTGAACTTGTACCTATTTTTGAGGACAATTTCAAAGATGCTTATGCGCTTGCTGAAAAGCATTTCCCGGAGTCTATCAAAAAGGGCGGGACGGTAACCAAAACCCGGAAAGCAACGGTTAAAAAGCCAGTGGCGAAAAAGAAAGCTACGGCAAAAAAGGAGGATAAACCCGAACTCCGAGGCTACTCAAAGTCAATCAGCGAGGCTACGGGCGTTACTGATCAGGAAACACTGGATAAGCTGGAGGATTACATGAGGCATGAGATTTTCCATTCAACCCTTGACTGGCAGACGAAAGCTGAATTTAATAAAGGAGCGAGGGAGGCACTTGAAATGCACAAGGAAATTGAAAAGCAAGGTCCGCAGCCATGGGAGTTCACCAAAAAGGATATTGGTAAAAAGGTGTATTATACCAGTACGAATAACCCATCATTTGACGAAAGTTATCCGCCATGGACTGTTAAGGGCGTTAATATCAAGGACGGGAAGGTTGTTAGCCTGGATTTGGAAAACGCTAAAGGTGGAAAATTAAGCACTTCGCCGGTCAATGTGATTACCGAAAAACCAGGCAAAGACCTCACCCCTAAAAGCCAGGGCATGAAAAAAGCGGGCTACGCCGGGGAGATTAAAAAGGGAGATGTGTTTTTGTGGCAAGATCCCGGACCGAACCCTGATCCTGAAAGCGAGACTGAAATTCGCGGTGTGGATAAAGAGAGAGGGCAGGTTTCATACATGGAGTCGTATGCTTCTATTGTTAAAGGTATGGATATTGACAGGTTCCGCAAAGGGATTAAAAAGAAGGTTTCAGGTAAATCCGAATCGTCTGGCGCAAACGAAGTCGAAGAGTGTCGGAAAATTTTGAACAATGCCGGGTACGCCACTAAGAAAAAGCTATCCAAGGACGGCAAAAAAGCAATGAAGGTTAAGGAACCGAGGCCGGAGCGAACGATCATTAAAGACAAGGTGGGTGATACCTTTAAAACCATTATGAAGGATGTTTCCGGATCCAAGGAGAAAGATGAGAAGTACGGCCCAATGCAGAAAAAACTATCTGAATTACAAGATTTGTTTACAAAGCTATTCAGTAGGCTCAATAACCTGGCCGAAGACAATAAGATCGAGGATGCAGATAAAATCATTGCCTTACTGAAGAAAATGGTAAACTGAGATGGCTGAAAGTAGCGACAAGCGGATCATTAAAATTGCTATCCTTGCTGCATTGTGCATCATGTGGTGGCCTGAGATTGTCAGTTTCCTTAATCCGAAACCTAAAAAGAGGGTTGAAGATGAGGATATGGAAATTGACAGTGATGTTGATATTGAGGATGATATGGAATATCCGTATATCGAACCTAAAGATCCGTGCGAGCATGTTATTTACCAGCCATTATCCCTTGTAGGTCTGCATCAAAGTGATTTACTACCAAAAGGCGTATGCTACACAGGTGACAGCTATTGGGATGATAAACCGCACACAACGGGCGATCCATACGCTGACGAGCAGGCGGAAGAGTACAGTAAGTTTAAAGCCGGGGAATCAGAGCTGGATAGCCTTGATCAGCTTGTTTTGATATTGAACAACACTACCGAAGACGACCTTGACACCACTATTGGGGACATCGTCACGGATGAATCTGTTTGGGGTGGCGATTCGACACCCGAACCGAGTGATTTCAGCAGTTGGTTCTTGCCTTCGTTGTATGAACTACACGCAATGTATAATAATCTTCATGCAGAGGGAGTTGGTGGGTTTGAAGATTTGGGGCAATATTGGACATCAACCCAAGTTACCGGTTTCGCGGAAAAAGCGTGGGCAGATACATTTACGACAACGGGCGTTGTTCATTCGACACACGAGTTAAAAAATGAAACATTCCGCATCCGTCCAGCCCGCACCTTCACAGCCGAAGCAGGAGCATATTCCTTACGTGACGTTGGTCCTGGTGGTGGTCTTATATTTTACATAGACGGTACTACTTATTATGA
>JAGYLD010000014.1 GCA_018401355.1 Bacteroidales bacterium | reverse complement strand
GATCGCAGAGAGCAGATCTCAGATCACAGATCTAAGATATATCTCTGATCTGCGATCTGATCTCTGACATCTGAGATCTCTACACTTCTGCTATCTTTGTAGAAAAATTCACTCATGAGAATCGCTTCCCTGGTTTCCGGTGGTGTAGATAGTTCTGTGACCATACCCATTCTGAAAGATTTGGGCTATGATCCTGATATCTTTTACATCAGGATTGCGATGGAGAATGAGCCGGGTTATACGGATTGTCCATCTGAAGAGGACATCGAGATCACAACATTTATCGCAAAAAAATACGGCTGCAGGATGGAGATCGTCGACCTGCAAAAGGAATACTGGGACAGGGTGATCGATTACACGCTTAAAACGGTGAAACAAGGCTTTACCCCCAATCCGGATGTCATGTGCAACCGTATGATCAAGTTTGGAAGTTTCAAAGACAGGTTTGGTGAGGCTTACGACAAGATCACGACAGGCCATTATGCCTCCACGAAGGAAGTCAATGATACGGTTTATCTCACTACGGCTGCTGACAGAAGAAAGGACCAGACGTATTTCCTGGGGAGGATCACCAACGATCAGTTGTCAAAGCTGATGTTTCCCATCGGGCATCTGCAAAAACAGGAAGTCAGGGCAATGGCTGAAAAACTACATTTGCCAAGCGCCAAACGACCTGATAGTCAGGGCATTTGTTTCCTGGGAAAAATCAATTACAATGAATTTATCAAGAAATATACAGGAGAAAAGCCCGGGAAAATTGTTGAATTGGAAACGGGAAAGGTTTTAGGAGAGCACCGGGGCATTTGGTTTCACACGATCGGGCAGCGAAAGGGGCTTGGACTGGCACAGGGTCCCTGGTTTGTTGTAAAGAAAGGCATTGAAGAAAACATCATATTTGTATCGAATGGCTATGATCCTATTGCGCAGTATAAAGAAGAGATCATCCTGGAAGATTTTCTTTTCATCAATAAAAAACCAGACAGGAACTACTCAGTGGAACAACCCGTTACTTTTAAGATCAGGCATCAGCCGGAGTTCAACAAAGGAACTTTAATTCAGGATCGTGAGATCTTCAGGATAAACAGTGACAAACCGATAGCCGGGGTAGCTCCCGGACAGTTTGGCGTTGTTTATGATGATAACCGGGAGGTTTGTCTCGGAAGCGGAATAATCACAGAACACGGTTCAGCATAGTTTATGGCGAACAAGGTTTTCCGGAGGTTTTTGCCGTGACAATCTTTTTCATCAAGGTTATGCGTGTTCCAAAAATAAAAGCATATGGAAAATTTTATTCTTTATAATCCAACGAAGTTATTTTTCGGGAAAAATGTTGTGGATGGTTTTGGAGAAACCGTCCAGGAATTAGGGCAAAAAGCTTTATTGGTTTACGGCAGTGGTTCCATAAAAAAGAACGGCATCTATGATCATGTGATGGGCCAGCTCAAAAAAGCTGCCATTACCGTCATTGAATACTCAGGCATCACGCCCAATCCACTTGTAGATGATGTGGATAAGGCTGCTGAGCTGGGGAGGAAGGAAAATGTTGATTTCATCATTGCTGTAGGCGGGGGTAGTGTTATTGACTCTGCAAAAGTGATGTCCGTAGCCATACCTCAGGACGGACCTGCATGGGATCTGGTAAAGGGCAATATCAAAGCCGGCAGCAGTCTTCCTCTGGTTGCAGTTTTAACCCTTGCAGCAACAGGAACGGAAATGAACATGTTTGCCGTGATTCAGAATCCTGAGACAAAGGAAAAGCTAGGTTTCAGGAATCCCCTGATGTATCCAAAATATTCTTACCTGGATCCGCAATATACCTATTCCGTTTCCAGAGATTACACATCCTGGGGTATTACTGATCTGATAGCGCATTGTCTAGAAGCGTATTTTGGTGAAGGAAAAGCGACACTTTCCGACAAATTTGTTTATTCCATCATCCGGGAAGCAAGAGAATTTGGCCCTTCCCTGCTTGAAAACCTTCGGGATTATGATTTAAGGGCCAGGATGATGTACGCCGCAACAAGTGCCCTTAATAACCTTACAGCCTATGGAAGGAAATACGGAGACTGGGGTGTACACAGTGTTGGGCATATCTTATCCGTGCTTTATGACGTGCCCCACGGAGCGTCATTGTCAGTCGTATATCCTGCCTGGTTAAAACTACACAGGAACAGAATACCTCAAAGGATCAAAGAGTTAGGTGAAAATCTTTTTGGAGGCCACACCGTCGATGATACCATCGAAGGATTTGAGAAACTGTTTAGTGAAATTGAAAGCCCGGTCCGATTATCTCAGTTAGAAATTCCGAATGTAGACCATGATCTTATCCTTACAACAATGATTGACAATAAGGTGGGTGGAAACGTCCACAAACTTAGTCCGGAAGACGACCAGAAGCTATTGGATTTGTTTAAATAAAAAAAAGCCCGGCTCAACCACCGGGCTTTTCATATTAATCATCTTCTTTCTTACTTTCTTCGTATTCCTTCAGCAATTTTTCCTGGATATCAGACGGAACCGGAGCATATTCAGCAAACTTCATGTTATAAGTTGCACGGCCACTGGTCAGTGAGCTCAACGCAGTTGAATATCTTCCCATCTCGGCCAATGGCACCTTTGCTTTTATGCTTCCGCCTTCCATACCCATAATGATGGCGCGGCGTCCCTGGAGGTCTGTCATGACATTACCCATTTTATCTTCAGGAACGATTACTTCGAGGTCATAAACAGGTTCAAGGATCTTGGGTGCAGCTTCTTTGAAGGCCATGCTGAAAGCTGTTTTACCAGCCAGTTTAAATGAGACCTCATTGCTATCCACAGGGTGCATTTTACCGTCATAGACGCAGACCCTGATATCACGTGCATATGAACCTGTCAGGGGCCCTTCTTCCATTCTTTCCATGATACCTTTCAGGATGGCCGGGAGGAACCTGGCATCGATAGAACCTCCGACAATACAGTTATAGAAAAACAATTTTCCACCCCATTCCAGAGTAATTTCATCTTTTCCCCTGACACTGACAGCAATCTCATTATCACCTTTTTGTATACTCAATGGGTTCACAGAGGACATACTCATGGTTTGCTTCAGCTTGTATTTTGAAGGCTCAGGCATACCTTCTTCATAAGGTTCAATGATCATATAAACCTGTCCGAACTGCCCTGCACCACCTGATTGCTTTTTATGCAGATAATTGGCCTGGGATGATTTTGTAATGGTTTCCCTGTAAGGAATTTTAGGTGTAAGGAACTCTACAGGAATCTTATATTGATTTTCCAGGTGCCATTTTACGATGTTTAAGTGCAATTCACCCTGTCCCTGCAGGATCATTTGCTTCAATTCTTTATAATATCCGGTGATAACGGTCGGGTCCATCCTGTGAATCTCATTAAGGGCTGTACCCAATTTTTCGTCATCAGCCTGGTTTTGTGCTTTAATGGCTGTACGGAATTTAGGATCCGGGAATTCAATAGGAGGAAGTTTCTCATCGGAGGTCTTCGGAGAATTCAGAGTATGGTCTGTCCTTGTATTTTTCAGTTTGATGGTGGCAACAATATCTCCTGCAAAGGCTTTATCCATTTTATCACGATTCTTGCCATTGAATGCAAAAATCTGGGAGATTCGTTCTTTTGTTGCATTGTTTCCGTTGATAAGGTCCATACTTTCTGAGATTTCTCCTCCATATATTTTAAAGAAAGAAACCTCCCCAAGATGAGACTCGATGGTTGTTTTAAACACGAAGGCAATTGTGGGATCACTGGCATCACATTTCAGTTCTTTGCCAGAAAGTGTTTTCACTGCAGGCATTTCGTCAGGAGAAGGAACATAATTTGCAATGAAATCAAGCACCCTTCCCACACCCATATTTTGTTTGGCATTCACACAAAGGATAGGAAAGAATCCACGGCTTATCAGGCCAAGTTTTAATCCATTCTTAATATCCTCATCTGAAAGAGATCCTTCCTCAAAGTATTTTTCCATCAGAGCTTCATCAGCAGCAGCCAAATCTTCGATCATTGCTGCATTCAATTCTTCCGCTTTGTCTTTTTCTCCGTCAGGAATATCTGTTATTTCTGGGTTTCCACCATCCTGAGGGAATTTATACATCTTCATTGAAATGAGATCGATGATGGAATCAAATCCCACACCAGCATTCACCGGATATTGAACCGGAGTTAGGCTGCCCCCAAAATGCTGTTTGAGCTGTGCCACTGTTTCATCCCAGTTTGAATTTTCATGTTCCAGATGATTTACCGCAAAAATGATGGGTGTATCACTTTTTTCTGCATTTCTCCAGGCAATCTCTGTACCAACCTCCACGCCATTCTGCGCATTTACAACCATCACCGCAGTATCAGTAACATGCAGTGAAGAAATAACCTCACCAACGAAATCATCAAATCCCGGTGTGTCAATTATGTTGATCTTTTTACTGTTATGTTCGGTGTACAATACGGAGGAATACACAGAATTCTGTCTTTCAAGCTCTATTTCTCTGTAATCTGAAACTGTATTCTTATCATCTATTGAACCTCTCCTGGTGACCTTACCACCTTCAAAGAGCATACATTCCGCCAGTGTTGTCTTTCCGGTCTTCGCCCCTCCAATGAGCGATATATTCCGGATGTCCTGTGTTTGATATTCCTTCATTGTTTAATATGATTAATAATTGTAATGTAAAAATTTAAGGGCCTCAAAAGTATAAAAATATGGATAATAATGAAAAAATTAACAGATTTATTTACAGATCGAAATGGAAAACAAGCACTGTTTAATCACCCGATGACCTTGTTACTATATTCTGAATGGTGGTATGGATTTTTTTCCATCTTTTCTCATCCATTCTGGCACCGATCACCTCGATGATATTCCCTGCCAGAACAGAGCCTATAGCACCACAAACCTCCATTGGGAAGCCCTGAACCAAACCATACAGAAAACCTGATGCATATAGGTCTCCGGCACCGGTAGTATCAACACTGTTAGCTTTTACCGGTCTGATTTTATACGTTTTATTACCCTTTTTGATGAGTGAACCCTCCGGTCCGGTTTTAACTACAGCTATGTCTGCATATTCACCCAAAATATTTAATGCTGATTCTGGGTCTTTTCCAGTGAAAGCCCTGGCCTCTTCCTCATTGGCAAAAATGATATGCACATTGTTTTTCAGCATCTCTTTCAGGAATTCAAGATGCTCTTCAACAACATTATAGCTCGCAAGGTCAATGGACACTTTTAATTCCATTATTCCGGCAAGTTCAATGGCACGTCTGATCAAAGGATAATTTTGAACAAGATAACCTTCAATATGCAGGATATCATAACCATCAAAATGTTCATCCAGGATATCCTCTGCAGCAAATTCGACAGCGGCTCCGAGGTGTGTTGCAAACGTCCGTTCAGAATCCATGCTTATCAGCGCTACAGCCCGTCCGGAATGGGAAGTACTCACTAACAGTTTGGGAAGGATCATATTTGACCTGAGGTCGTCCGAATAAGCTTTGCCATAGTCATCGCTTCCAATTTTTCCAACAAATGCTGTTTCTATTCCAAGCTTTGCCAAACCATAGATCGTATTTGAGGCTGATCCGCCTGCTGTCAATGTCTTTCGAAGATGATCACTGGAAGACAGAACATGGTTTGAGAAGTCAAGATCGACCAATTGCATGCTTCCCTTGGGCAAATTAAGTTCCAACAAAAGTGCATCGTCTTCCAGCGATGTCATAATGTCTACGAGGGCATTTCCTATTCCTATTATTTTTGTCATATCTCAATTCAAAAGCGCAAATCTATTCAATTTTTCAACATTTATCTACAAATAGGTCGGAAAGAAGGCCATTCATAATGTATTTTGGAAAACATCACGATGAATAATTACATAATATCCTTACGTGAAATTCTTAGTAACTCATTTTTATAAACACCGTACAAGAAAGTTTATAACTTCGCTCAGCACAAAAAACCGAATCATAAAAGCTTGAAATAATTCAATCAAGAAGCACAATTAAATGGGTCAAGCGTTATACAAGGACGAAAAGAAAAAGCTGGAGTTCCTAAGGAATGCTGCTTTAGAGCTCGTTGAACTTCCTGTAGAATCAAACTTATATCAATTTGCAGCTGACAAATTGCATAGCATTTGCAACGAGGCACATATTGTCATCAACAGTTGTAATAGTATTAGTAATCAGATTACCATTGAAGCATATTCGAGCAAAAGCGGCATTGCAGAACAGGCAATGGACATTCTTGGGAGAAGACTGAAAGGCATGTCTCTGCCACACTACAAAAACTATGAAATCCTATTATCAGGTGAGCTTGAAGTTATAAATAACGGATTGTATGAACTTACAAGCCGGCAAATCCCCCGTACCATTTGCAATGCCCTGGAAAAGTTTTTACGGATAAGCAAGTATTATACAATTGGTTTTGTAAGAAAAAACCAACTGTTTGGAAATGCCCTGATCATTGCAAGTAAAGGCATGGATTTTCCTGACAAATCATTTGTTGAGGCATTTATCCATCAGATTTCCATTGCTTTCCACAAAAGGAAAGCAGAACAAGCCCTGATTGAAAGCGAAGAAAAATTCAGAAAGGCCTTTGAAACCAGTACTGATGCAGTAAATATAAATCGATGGCACGATGGTTTATACCTGGATACCAACCAGGGTTTTATGAACCTTACAGGATATCGCAGGGAGGAGATCATTGGAAAAACTTCCGGAGAATTAGAAGTCTGGGCTGATCATGAAGACAGGTATAGATTGATGGAGGAACTGGAAAAACAGGGATATGTGAACAATATGGAGTTCTCGTTCCGCATGAAAAATGGTAAGATCAGGAAGGGCCTGATGAGTGCAAATATATTAACCCTTGAAGGAAAGAAATATATTCTGTCAGTTACCCGTGATATAACTGAAAGAGCTGAGAAAAACGAAGAAATAACAATTCAGAAGAAGTATTTTGAAGACCTTTTTCATTATTCCCCGGATGCCATTGTTATCCTCGATGAAAATGATTGCATTCTTGAAGCCAACCGAAACTTCACAAGGCTTTTTGAATATTCTTTAGAAGAAGTAAAAGGGCAACCAATAAACAATCTTATTGTACCTGACAACCTTAAAGATGAGGGATTTCGTGCTACTTCTGCAGTTGGGCATGGCAGTTTCGTCGACTTTGAAACTGTCCGGTTGACAAAAACCGGAAAAATCATTCCGGTTTCGGTACGAGGAAAGCCCATCATGCTGGGTGATAATAAGCTGGCAGTTTACGGGATCTACAGAGACCAGACTAAAAGCATAGAAGCAGAAGAAGAGCTTAAGCAAAGCGAAGAAAGATACAGGATCGTCTCAACCCAAACAGGACAAATCATCTACGATTATGATATTAATTCGGGAAATATCAGTTGGGCAGGAGCCATTGAAGAGGTCCTCGGATACAGTCCTGAAGAATTCCAAAAGGTTGGCATTCAAGAATGGGAAAAGATGGTTCATCCTGATGATATTTCAAGCACCTTAAAAATCCTTGAGCAAGCGAAGAAAAACAAAGCAAGGTTCCATCATGAATATCGTTTCAGGAAGAAAGATGGCACATATATTTACATGGAAGAAAACGGCATCTTCCAAAAAAAGCCGGATGGCATATCTTACCGGATGCTTGGAAGCATGAAAGATGTTAATGAAAGTAAGCTATATCAGAACAAGCTGGAAAAAGCCAGATTGAAAGCAGAAGAATCAGACCGGCTAAAAACAGCCTTCCTGGCAAATATGTCGCATGAGATAAGGACACCAATGAATGCCATAATCGGATTTTCCAGCCTGCTTGAAAATAGCTCCATTTCAAAGTCTGATCAAAGTGAGTATATACAACTGATCAAGCAAAGTTGCCAAAACCTGATGGGTGTGATTGACGATATTATTGATATCTCAATGATCGAAACAAAGCAGCTTACATTATATAAGCGAAGTTTTTGCGTATCAGAATTGCTTGATGAGCTTTACTCAACTTACAAAGAATACAGAAAACTTGTGGAAAAAGGGCATCTGGATTTTGATCTTTCAGAAACCCCTGATCAAAGTCATGACAAAATATCTTCTGATCCTGAAAGAATAAAGCAGATCTTATCGAATTTATTGGGTAATGCAATAAAATACACCAAAAAAGGATTTGTAAAATTTGGAGCAAAGAACCTTCAGAAAAATGGACAGCCATTCATCGAATTCTATGTTATTGACAGTGGGATTGGGATCCCAAAAGATAAACAGGATATTATTTTTGAAAGGTTCAGACAAGTAGACGATTCTAACACACGGAAAACAGGAGGAACAGGTCTTGGGCTTGCCATTTCCAGACAAATAGCTGAGTTATTGGGAGGCAAAATAACCGTTCATTCAGAACCAGACAATGGATCTGTGTTTTATTTTACCATCCCTGTTGAGATTAAAGCATCTTTAAAAAAAGAAGATAATAATATGCATTCAATTCAAAATGATAAAATGAATAAACAAACTATATTGGTTGTGGAAGACGTTGAATCAAACTATCTATTAGTTGAAAGCATCCTGAGCAAAAAAGGATTAAATCTTATTCATGCCCAGAATGGAAAAGAAGCAGTAGATGCTTTTAAAAACAACTCTGGCATAGATTTGATCTTGATGGATATGAGAATGCCCGGCATGGATGGTTATGAAGCAACAAAACTGATCCGTGGGCATGACAATAAAATTCCCATTATCGCACTCACTGCCTATGCGATGAAAAGTGACATAGAAAAAAGCCTGAAATCGGGATGCAATGATCATCTTTCAAAGCCCATAATGCCAAAAACATTGTTGGGAACCATCAATAAGTATTTGAAGAATGCTCAGATTTGATGTACATTCAATAATCCAACAGCTTTTCAATTACTTCATTGGTCTTTTTGGCCCAATGATCCCAGTTCAATAATTCATCAAAGGTTTTCCTGGAAGACCTGGATAAAGGCAGGTATTTTTTCTCATAATCGCTGTATATTTCCATTACCATTTTGGCGTATTCATCTCCCCTGGCTTCCAAAGGAAACCTGTAACCATTTTGTCCGTTTATTACTGCATTGGGGATTCCTCCAGTATCGGTTGCCATAGAGGGTATTCCATAGGCACTGGCCTCACAAAAGACAACACCAAAACATTCGGCCCTTGTGGGCAGTATCAGGAAATGCTGTGCCAGCATCAGTTTGTTCCATTGTGCTTTACCTTCATCCGTTTTTTTATCAATATATGGAATGATCCGAATATCATGCTTACCTTTTGCTTCTTCAGGATCACAACCCAGTATTGTAAGTTCACATGTAAAGCCGGCAGATCGAAAATATTCCATAGCCTCAAGAACAATATTCCCACCTTTCCTTTCCCATTCCATTCCTATAAAAAGTAAATTACATTTACGCCCTTTTTCTCTATTTATAACACTTCCCTTTGGAAGAACCTCTCCCGGCTGCATATTGGCCCCAAAAGGAATTATGCTGATCTTCTCAGGATCTGTATGATAATCATTGATCGCACTTTTAGCAGCCCAATCAGAAGAAAAAATCACACGATCAGCTCTTTGTAATGCTTTCTTTTCAATGGCATTGCTTTCTGCATAAGAGAAAAAAGTAAATCCTGAAAACCATTCGTAATAATTATACATCAACTTAACCGTGACATCAGAAATGTATATTACCGGAACGTCTTTTTGTAATCTGCTAACTACATTAGACATAGCCGGAGCAATAATCAAATCGTAATCGCATTTATCCAATATTTTACCCAATTGCTTCCTGTGGAAAAAGGAGGCATATATGCTATGTGAAAGATTGTACTTTAATCCAAAAATTTTATTGATCAGCTTGTTGAAAAATGCCAATATTAAAGATGATGCCGGCTTTAAATAAACTTTTTCGAGACTGACTTGATAATTTTTCAAAGATTCAAACATAAAAAAAGCTGTTCCCATCCATGAGTCCTTTTTGAGACCTCTGTCAAAAATCAGGAAACAAATTTTACCTTTCTCTCTGTTAGTCTTTGATTTATAATTTATCATGCATTGAATAACTCTGTTAATAACCCGGAGTAAAGATTCCTAAAATTAACAAAATCCTGTATTATATTTATACCAGGATAAAAATACACCAACCTGTTTGCTTTTTAATTGATAAAAAGGCAGGAATGGGTGTATTTTATTTGCATGAAATACTGGTATTAATATGCTAAAATTCAACCAACAAAATCTATATCGGGCATTAATTATCACTGTTGTTCTCATTCTTTCTTCCTGCATACCCCAGAAGAAATTACTGCTTATGCAAGACCGGAAAAAAGACAAGTCGTCCTCTATTGCAGATTCAAGTGATATGCAAGGTACTTATCGAATCCAATCCAACGATAATTTGTATATAAGTGTAGCAAGTGTGGAAGGGGTCAATACTGCTTTTTTCAATCCCGCGCTGGCATCAAATACAACATATTCGGAAAGCAATCAGATATTGGTGGGTTATTATGTTAATGATGCAGGATACATTCATTTTCCATTTCTGGGTGATGTTTACGTAAAAGGTAAAACCCTGGATGCGACAAGGTTAATAATGACCGAAAAGCTCAAAAAGTATGTGAATGAACCCATGGTCACGGTTAAGTTGATAAACAATACAATCAGTCTGTTGGGTGAATTTAATTCAGAGGGCACATACCGGATCACAAAATCAAAGCTGACCATTTATGAAGCCGTTACATTGGCAGGTGGATTTACACCGTTTGCAAAGAGAAACAAACTGAAGCTTCTCCGGCAAACGGCTGACGGGCCGTTGATCCAAATTATCGATGTCTCAAGCGACAAAATTTTACATTCTGATCTCTATTATGTATATCCCAATGATTTATTGTATGCGGAGCCAATGAAAGCAAAGACCTGGGGGATCGGACCTACATTTTCATTGGCTTTGTTTACAACACTGATAACACTTTATTTGCTTTTTAAGACACTGTAGGATTAAATATGACGGATAATAACAGAAGAAACGGCATTGATCTTTTAAAAATCTTACGCAAATACCTGAAAAAATGGTGGGTTTTTGTTATTACCATAGCTATTGCCGTTGTTTTTGTAAAATTCAAAGATAAATACGAGGTTCCTATCTACTCCCTGAACTCCAGATTGATGGTTGACAAAAAGGAACCAACCTTGTTGCCTAAAGAATCCACAGGAGGAAGCGTCATGGTTTCAGATCCTGTAGAAAACCAATTGGCATTATTTGAATCCAATTCACAAATTGAGAAGATTATAAATACCCTCGACTTTGAGGTGAGTTATTATGCAGTCGGCAAGCTTAGAACGGTAGAAATATACAGGAACAGCCCTTTTATAGTTTCATATGATCCCAACCATAATCAGCCATGGAACAAAGAGATTCACATAAAGTTTATTACACGTGATCAATTTGAAATATTCACTGATCCACCTATTGAAACCATTAACGGTTCCTATAAAACCGGAGACTCAATCAAAGGAAGTAACTACAGCTTTGTTGTTTATTGGAAAGAGTATGTTAAAAACGCTGAATTTACCGGAAATGAATACATGTTCACCATTAACTCCATTAACAGCCTGGTATACAGCTACAGATGGAAATTAGATATCTCCTACGACAGAAACAGCTCCATCATAACAGTTTCTTCAACCGGAAGGAATGTACATAAAGAATCCATGTTTCTGAATGCACTGGTGGAGGAATTTATACGAATAAACCTTAAATTAAAAAATCAAACGATCAATAGCACCATTGATTTCATCGATAGTCAGCTCGATCAGATTAAAGGTTCATTGGAATACACGGAAAAACGGCTGGAAACCTTTCGCAAAAGCAATGACCTTATGACACTTCAGGATAAAGCTGCCCCAATTCTTGAACGGCTAAACAAGCTGAATAAAAATAAGGCGGACCAGCTTATGGATTTGCGATATTACGAGTATCTGCGCGACTATCTTTTAACCCATGATAACCTGGATGATATCGTGGCACCATCTACTATAGGTATTACTATGCCCCTGTTTACAGGAATGCTCGTAAAACTTTCTTACAATTATATTGAAAAAGAAGACCTGCTTAGCTCATCCACTCCTGATAATCCGGTTGTTATCAACCTGGAAACTACAATTGCCAATCAAAAACGTGTATTGTTGGAAAATATAAGCAATGTCATCCATATCACAGAGATGAAAATCGATGATTTCGACCGGCAAATCGAAGAGAAGCTAAAAGACTATTCTAAACTTCCGGAGCTTGAATCAGAGTACCTGGATATTCAGCGCTACTATACACTTGACAACTCCATGTACAATTTTTTGCTTGAGAAAAGAGCTGAAGCTGAAATACAAAGATCATCTCATTTACCTGATTTTATCATTCTTGACAAAGCATCACCTCATGCTGCCTGGAAAATTTCCCCGAATACAAAATCCAATTATACCAGGGCCGTCATTTTAGCCATTCTTATTCCGGGGGTTATTCTTTTTCTGTTATTTATCTTCGATAAAAAGATCTGCAATATCAACGAATTATTGAATTACACAACATTGCCCTTTGCAGGTAAGATTCCACATAATAAGAAAAAATCTCAATTTCTGGTAAGAGATAATCCAAGGTCTTTCTTTGCGCAAGCCTTCAGGCTTTTAAGGGCAAACTTACCCCACAATAAAAAAAGGCAGACCATCCTGGTTACTTCTTCGGTCAATGATGAGGGCAAATCATTTATATCACTTAACCTTGCATATTCGTATGCCCAGACAGGGAAAAAAGTGTTACTTGCAGATTTTGATTTTCAACATCCATCCTTATCCAAACTTTTTAACGACCAAAATGAAACCGGGTTAATACATACGGAGTATAACAATCTGGATATCCTGCTTCCTGGAGTCACTTCAACATCGGCTGATGAAATACTCCAGAGTGAGGACTTCGAGGAACTTATCAAAAAGCTCAAAAAGTCATACAATTATATTATTTTTGATAGTTCTCCTCTGGGTCTGATGGCAGATAGCTTATATTTAGCGAAATTTGCAGATGCTTCCGTCTTTGTAGTTCGACACCTCCATACACCTGTTCCTGTAATGGATTCGTTGTTGCAAAACATGCTTGAAAAAGATAAATTGCCCAATCCATTTCTGGTATATAACGATGTAAGATACAGGATGCCTGTGACGACACAAAAATACTATGGGATGGTTGAAAAGACATCCAGGGTGGACCAGGTGATTGAGAGAATAAAAGATCAGATAGCTTAATTAAAAAACCAGCATTATGGCAAAGGTTGCATTAATTACCGGTGTTACCGGTCAGGATGGTGCCTATTTATCAGAGTATTTATTGAAAAAAGGGTACATTGTACATGGTATCAAAAGACGTTCTTCCATGTTTAACACGGAAAGAATAGACCATTTATACCAGGATCCGCACATTGAAAATCAAAATTTTGTTTTGCATTACGGTGACATGACAGACTCAACGAACCTGATCAGGATCGTTCAGGAAGTTCAGCCTGATGAGATATACAATATTGCTGCCATGTCACATGTACAGGTAAGCTTTGACTCTCCTGAATACACAGCCAATGCAGATGCACTTGGAGCTTTACGATTGCTGGAGGCCATCAGGTTACTGAATTTAACAGAAAAGACCAGATTTTATCAGGCTTCCACCAGTGAATTGTATGGTTTGGTCCAGGAAATACCACAAACAGAAAAAACACCTTTCTATCCAAGGTCTCCATATGGGATTGCAAAATTGTATGCATACTGGATTACTGTCAATTACCGTGAAGCATACAATATTTTTGGTTGCAACGGCATTCTGTTCAATCACGAATCACCGGTGAGGGGAGAAACATTTGTTACAAGAAAAATCACACGTGCTGTAGCCAGGATTGCTTTAGGGTTGCAGGACAAATTATGGCTTGGGAACCTTTCAGCAAAAAGAGACTGGGGACATGCCAAGGACTATATTAAGGCCATGTATCTTATGCTGCAACAGGATAAGCCGGATGATTATGTCATCGCCACCGGAAAAACCACTGAGGTAAGGGAGTTCGTAAGAATGGCCTTTGATAGTGTTGGCATAGAGCTTGAGTTCAAAGGAGAAGGTGTTAATGAAAAAGCATATATAAAATCCTGTGAAAATCCGAAATATCAACTGGAAAAGGGGAAATTGGTACTCGAAGTGGATCCGAGATATTTCAGGCCAACGGAAGTAGACATCTTACTTGGTGACCCTACCAAAGCCAAAGAAGTACTGGGATGGGAAACCAGCTACGATGTCAGGAGCCTGGTGGAAGATATGATGGAATCCGATATTGTTTTAATGACAAAGGAAAAATATCTGAGGGACGGGGGATATAAAATCCTTAGCTATTATGAATAAAAATGATAAAATTTTTGTTGCAGGAGCTACCGGTATGGTTGGAAGTGCCATCGTCAGGGCACTGCTCGAGGATGGTTTCACAAATATTTTTGGAAACTACCATAAAAGGAAACCTGTGGACAAATCCTGCATCAATTTTGAGCAGCTCGACCTGACAGATCAATTGATGGTAGAACAGTTCTTTTCAGAAATCAAACCCGCTTATGTTTTTCTTGCGGCAGCAAAAGTTGGAGGCATTCAGGCAAACAATGTTTACCGGGCACAATTTATCTACGAAAATCTGCAGATACAGAACAACATCATCCATCAAAGTCATAGATCCAAAGTAAGGAAACTGATGTTTCTTGGCAGTTCCTGTATTTATCCCAGGAATTGCCCACAGCCCATGAAAGAAGAATATCTTCTTACTGGCGAACTGGAATACACCAATGAACCTTATGCCATAGCCAAGATTGCAGGCATAAAAATGTGCGAAGCTTATCGCGACCAGTATGGCGACAATTTCATTTCTGTGATGCCAACAAACCTTTATGGACCAAATGACAACTATGACCTGGAGAATTCACATGTACTTCCCGCGCTGATAAGGAAGTTCTATGAAGCCAGGCAAAATACATTGCCTTTCGTGGAAATATGGGGGTCAGGAAATCCAAAAAGGGAGTTCATGCATGTTGACGATCTGGCCTCAGCTTGCCTGTTCCTGATGAATAATTATGATAAAAAGGAATTCATAAATATTGGTTGGGGAGAAGATGTTTCCATTAAAGACCTTGCCATGAAGATCAAAGAAGTCTCCGGATATGAAGGCGAGCTGAAATTTGATCCGACAAAGCCGGATGGGACTCCCCGGAAGCTCATGGATACCAGTAGATTAAAATCCGCCGGATATAGTCCTTCCATTGCTTTGGATGAAGGTCTCAGGATGGTATATCAAGAATTTGAAGACAACCATGCCACATTGATTTAAAAGATATGGCCAATATGAATAATCAATCAACAGAAAACATTTCCGGTGAAGACTGGACCATGGTCATACGACCAAAAAGACATCTGCTGGAATTAGACCTGAAGGAGATTTGGAGATATCGTGACCTCATCTACCTGTTTGTAAAAAGAGATTTCGTTGCCAAGTACAAACAAACTGTCCTGGGCCCCTTATGGTTTATCATTCAACCACTTTTAACTACACTCATGTTTACGGTGGTTTTTGGAAAGATCGCCGGTATTCCAACCGAAGGTTTGCCTAACATCCTGTTTTATCTGTCCGGGATTGTCGGATGGAACTATTTTGCCACATGCCTGAATGAAACCTCTGCTACCTTCATTACCAATGCATCGATATTTGGAAAAGTTTATTTCCCCAGGCTAACCCTGCCTGTTTCAATTGTCGTATCCAGTCTTATCACCTTTGTCATTCAATTTGTTTTTCTTATTGCTTTCATTATTTTTTATGCATTCAGAGGTGTTTCCATCCAAATTGGACCTGAAGTATTGCTTGTCCCGGTACTGGTTATTATGATGGCCGGCCTGGGACTTGGATTTGGGATCATTATCTCTTCAATGACAACCAAATACAGAGATTTACTTCATCTGGTCAAGTTTGGAGTTCAGCTTTGGATGTATGCTACTCCCATCATATATCCGTTGAGTGAGATTCCGGAAAAATATAAGCCTTATGTCATTGCAAACCCCATGACCCCGGTAATAGAAACTTTTAAAACGGCCATGCTGGGAGTAGGTGAAGTAAACTACATGCACCTGTTATATAGCCTTGGATTTACGGTTGGAATCCTGGCCATTGGGATCATCGTTTTTAACAAGGTTGAAAAGAATTTCATGGATACTGTTTAAAGAAAGGTTGACATTATGCCTAAAACTGTCATAGAACTCGAAGATATTGCCAAACAATACCGGCTGGGTGTTGTAGGAACCGGAACTTTGAGCCACGATCTTAATCGCTGGTGGGCGAGGTTTAGAGGCAAAGAAGATCCGACAAAAAAAATATCTGCCAGCAATGAGCTGAGTAAAGTTGATACAAAATTTGTCTGGGCACTGAAAGATATCAATCTTGAAGTGAGTGAAGGCACAGTACTGGGCATAGTAGGAAAGAATGGTGCAGGAAAATCCACCATGCTTAAACTCCTTTCAAGGGTAACAGGTCCGACAACCGGAGAAATCCGCGTTAGAGGAAGAATAGCAAGTCTTCTGGAGGTGGGGACAGGATTCCACCCCGAATTAACCGGAAGGGAGAACATCTTTCTCAATGGTGCCATCCTGGGGATGACCAGAAAAGAAATCGACAGGAAATTTGATGAGATCGTCGAGTTCTCCGGTGTAAAAAAATATATTGGCACCCCGGTAAAAAGATATTCAAGCGGGATGTACGTAAGGCTGGCTTTTGCTGTAGCGGCTCACCTCGAATCTGAGATCCTTATCGTTGACGAAGTCCTTGCTGTAGGAGACGCGGAGTTTCAAAAGAGAGCCATTGGAAAAATGAAAGATGTTTCAACCTCTGGAAGGACTGTCCTTTTTGTAAGCCATAACCTTACAGCAGTGGAGCAACTTTGTAACAAAGCTGTATTAATGCAGAATGGAACCATCACCATGGACGGTCAGGTGGGAGACATATTGGAAGCATACAGGAAAAGCAGTTTGGAGATTGGTGAAGTTAAACCATACGGGACGAACCAGGTTGAATTTATCAGTTACTCGATCAACGATCTCAACGGAAATGAAATCAAAGAGATCAAACTTGGCGATTCATTTAAAGTACTGGCAAACATTAAGTTTAATGAAGATGTAGAAAGCACTGATCTTTCATTAGATGTTCGCAATGATTCCAACGAATTTATTTCGCATGTGACCAACATGGACGATCAGTTTTTTATAGCAGAAAACAAAAGGGGAGAACAAAAAACAATAGAGATCACGTTAAAAAACTTTTCCCTTGCCCCGGGAATATATTACATTTCCTTGTGGCTTGGAAATATGTATGGCACATTTAACTATCTTGAAAATTGTCTTCGTCTGAGTGTCAAACAGGGTGAAGCATTTATTCAAAGAAATTATCCGTTCGACAAGCGCTCCAGGGCAGTGCTGCAATCATCCTGGGAACAAAAGTCAGATTAGTCATGGACAAAAAGCCTCTCGTATCAGTTATAATGCCGGTCTATAACGGAGAAAAGTATCTCCGGGCTGCCATGAATAGCGTATTGGGGCAATCTTTCCGTGATTTTGAATTTATTGTCATCAACGATGGCTCTTCAGATGGAACCCAGGAAATCATTGATTCCTATGATGATGACCGAATTGTTGCCATCAGCCATGAAAATATGGGCGTGGCAAGATCGCTGAATATCGGCATCTCACTGGCAAAAGGAGAACTCATCAGAAGACATGATGCAGACGATAAGTCCCTTCCGGACCATCTCATGAAACAGGTCCGGTTTATGCAGAAGCATCCTGAATTTGATCTCGTTAGCGATCAGATAGCATATATGACCGACCGCGGCAAAAAAGCTTTAAGATTCAGGAATCCATGGAAAAGCTTTTTCAACGGGAAACCATACCTGGCAGTTGATTATAAAACTTATACCGAATACAGGCCTGTCATTCACGCCACAGTTTTAATGAAAACCAAAATGGTCCAGGAATTGGGCGGATACAGGACCACTTTCAAAACCTCCGAAGATGTTGACCTCTGGCTGCGCATCCTGGATAAACACCGGATTGCAGTAGTTAACCAGTGTATGTATTTTGTAAGATTGAATGAGGCTTCCATTACGGTCAGGGAAAAATCCTCGGTCGATTTCTACCGGGAACTTGCCCTTGAATATGCAGAAGAACGAAGAAAAAAAGGATCAGACCCATTAATGCGGGGGGAACAAATGCCAGATCCCGGTAAGGGAAATTCAAAATCTTTGGCACAACCAAAAACAGATGGCAAGTCAGTAAGGGACGATCTTAATTTTTATTACAACATAACCGTCAATGCAAAAGATTGCAAAAACTGGTGGAAGACGGTAAAAATCCTCCTTAAATCCGGGTGGAAGAAAAAACAGACATATAAAATGTTGCTTTTCCCTTTAATCGGGCAAAGACTTGTTGATCTTGGGGTCAAAGTAAAGTCAACAATTAAATAAATCTAAATGAGATTGATGTATTTCGGAGCAGACCTTCCCTGGCCGGAACTTCTGACAGAAGGATTCCGACGCCGCAATACATGGTTATTGAAATCTTTCAATGACTCAGGATACTTTGATGAGGTCATCAATGTCAGAAAAACCACCTTCATCAACTTCTTCAAACAACTGCTTTCAAGGCAACAAACAAAAGATCACAAAGATCTGTATTTCACACATTTTTTCCCTGGTACTCTGTTGAAGGGATTCATATCCAGGATGGATTTTGTCATCAACAAGCTGTTTATCAAGGTGCAGGGCTTTGATCATTTCAACGATGACGAAAACATCATTTTCTGCTACTGGCCTGCCGGTTTCGAGCAGGCGATGGAACTCCGGCTGAAAGGAAGGTATTTTTTCGACACCGACCATAACATCATTGACGATGAGAACCTTCAGCCGGCAAAGAAGGAAAAACAGACAAAGATCCTTCTGGAAGCGGGCGAGCACTGTGAATTTGTGATATCGAGTGCCCGGAGCATGCTCGACTGGTATCATAATCACGGGTTTGACAACACTTATTTCATGCGTAACGGTATTTCCCCTGAAAACTTCAGGAACGTTAAAGCCATGGAACAGGACTTCCCGGCACCCATCATCGGCTACATAGGTACCATTTCCCGTTGGATCGACTACGAAGTGCTGAAGTTTCTTTTGAAAGAAAACCCATCCTGGAATTTTATGATTTACGGAAAGGAATACAAAAACAAAGTTTCAGAAGAGCTTGGGAGATTACCCAATTGCCATTTTATGGGCCCTTTGAACCCTGAAAATGTTCCATCGGCCATAAAGTCCTTTACTGCAGGTATTAACCTGTACCGTAAGGAACCCTGGCTTGATGTTGACAGCATGAAACTATATGAATACCTGGCTGCCGGTACACCGGTAGTCAGCCTTAAATACCACGATCATCTGGAAAAAGATTTCAACGGCCAGCTTTTTCTGGCTGATAATGCAAAGGAAATGAACGGTATACTGCATGATATCATTGACGGTAAATTGCAGCAAAAGGATACGGCACAATTCCTTGAAAAAAATTCATGGAAACAACGCGTAAAGGAGTTTTATGAAGACATCATCCGGACATAGCAAACCAAAGATCAGTATTGTTATACCTGTAAAGAATGGCAGTACCACCTTGCATTCATGTCTCGAAGGGATCTTTTCCCAAACGCTGGCATATGAAATGGAAGTCATTGTGATCGATTCCGGATCTACCGATGGCACACCGGACATCCTGCGGGAATATCCTGTGAAAGTCCACGAGATCCCTCCTGCCGAATTCAACCATGGAAGCACCAGAAACCTGGGGGTTAAGCTTGCCGGCGGGGAATTTGTCGTAATGACCGTGCAGGATGCCACAGCAGCCGATGAGAGGTGGATTGAAAAGATGCTGAGGCATTTCAACGACCCGGAGGTGGCCGGGGTTTGCGGTCAACAGACCGTAAGGCACGATACGGACAAGAACCCGTTGCAATGGTTCAGGCCGCAGGGGGAAGCCGACATCAAGCGTTATCAGTTCAGCAATACGGAGGAATTTAAATCCCTTTCCGGTAAGGAGCAGCACAAATACTGCCGGTGGGATGATGTCAATGCCATGTACCGCAGAACCGTACTGGAGAAGATCCCTTTCCATCACATCTCCTTTGGTGAAGATGCGCTTTGGGCAAGGGATGCATTATCAATGGGACATGCCATCGTTTATGACTATTCCGCCAGGGTTTACCACTACCATCACCAGAATTTCAAATTTTATTTCAGGCGCACTTTTATCATCCATTATCAGAATTACAAATTTTTCAATTACATACAGTTTTCAGGAAATGTCCTGAAAAAAATAGCCATCATGACCCACAGGATAAGAAAGCTTAAGATGGGCAGAAAGGACAAGTGGTACTGGTGGAATTACAATTTAAACATCATCCTGGCAAGGTTTTATGCCACCAATCAATTTTACCTGATCAGTAAAATCAGGGGAATGGATGGCATTGAAAAAGCATTAAAAAAGAAGGTGGGATTACCGCCCCAGGGAGTACAAAACAAACCAAAAACTTGATATTATGGCAAATTCAGATCAAAATCCCCTTGTGAGTGTACTCACCACTGTTTACAACAGGGAAAAATACATTGCAGCAGCCATTGAGAGTATTCTTGCTTCAACCTACGAGAACTTTGAATTGATCCTTGTTGATGATCAGTCTAAGGACAGGTCGGTGGAGATCATCCGTGAATATGAGAAGATGGATCAACGCATCAGATTTTACATCAATGAAAAAAACCTGGGCGATTATCCAAACAGGATGAAAGCGGCCAGCCTGGCCAATGGAAAGTACATAAAATATGTTGATGCTGACGATATGATTTATCCTACAGGATTGCAGGTGATGGTATCAATGACTGAGAAATTCCCCGAAGCGGGATATGGTCTGTTTTCCCTACCACAGGATAAAAACAGGATATACCCCTACCTTCTCACGCCTGAAGAAGCATACAAGCGGCATTATTTTGAAAAGCAATTGTTTCATAAAGCGCCATTGTCAGCCATCATAAAAAAGGAAGCTTTTGATTCAATTGGTGGATTTTCCGGAAAAAGATTTATTGGTGATTTCGAATTCTGGCATATAATATCCAGGAAGCACCCCGTGGCACTTGGCCCTCAGGGCATTGTATGGTACAGAGAGCATGAAGAGCAGGAAATGCAAATCAACCGTACAGATTTCACCGTCCCTTTTAAATATCTGAAATGTTCTGAAGAAATGCTTTTGCATCCCGAATGTCCACTCAAAAATCAGGATAAAGAAAAGGCACTGAAGAAAGTAAAATGGAATCAGGCAAGGTACATCATGGGTGTTGGCAAAAATCACTCCTTAAAAATTGCCAGACAATTACAAAAAGAATCAGGTATGAGTTTTAATGAAATACTCAGGAGGGTAGCAGGAAAAAATTAGGTCACTGATAATTTATCCTGCAATTTAAAGCAACGACCAATTAACTTAACTTATGAGAATAACTAGTGAAAAAATCAGGTACATATTATCCAATCCTTTAAGGATCTTTGTCTGGATGATCACACGCCTGCCGTATTTCCGTTTTCTTAATGATACGCAGGATCACAATGACAGAATTTCCTTTAATCGCTGGTACAAGCAAAAGGTTTTGGGTTATAACAAAGAAGCATATTGGCCTACCCATTTTACAAGCAGGATTTTGGGAGCACATAACATCCTGGTAGGAGTTGGAACCAACCCGGGATTTATTCCAGGATGCTATATCCAGGGATCCGGAAAACTATATTTCGGGGATTATACATTCCTGGGACAAAATGTAGGGGTTTTAAGTGGCGGTCATGAGGTTTACGACCATATGAAACAGTTTACAAGCGAGACAAAGATAGGAAGCTATTGTTGGATTGGCATGAACAGTGTCATTCTTCCCGGTGTGGAACTGGGTGATTTTACAGTGGTTGGAGCAGGTTCGGTCGTGACAAAATCCTTTCCGGAAGGCAATTGTATCATTGCCGGCAATCCGGCCAGATTTATCAAAAAGCTGGATCCTGAAAAACTTGTCAGGATTGACTACAAGAAAAAGTATCACGGCTATATACGTAAAGAAAAATTTGAAGCTTACAGAAAAAAACACTTAAACATTTAATCTAACGTCCATGTCAGGTCCAATACAACCACTGGTATCTGTGATCATTCCTGCTTATAACTCCCAGGATAAAATCAGGGAAACGATTAATTCCTGCATCAGGCAAACTTATTCAAACCTGGAAATACTGGTGATTGATGACGGATCAAATGACAATACGGTTGATGTAGCCAGGAAGTTTTCCGATGATAAAAGGGTAAAGGTCATAACCCAAAAAAACAGTGGGGCCTGTGCAGCAAGGAACCATGGCATCAGGCTAAGTAAAGGTGATTATATTCAGTTTCTGGATGCAGATGATATCCTGGGAGAAAACAAAATAAAATATCAGGTAAAAGCATTGGAGCCGAAACCAGGATATATGGCCATGTGTTCCACTGTTCATTTTTTTGACGGACAGGATCCTTATGAACAACCCCTTCCTGATGAATCGTTTTTTTTATATGATACAGATAAACCAGCAAATTTTCTTACCCGGTTATGGGGTGGAGATGGCAAAACCTCCATGGTTCAGACAAGTGCATGGTTAACACCCAGGCGTATTGTGGAAATGATTGGTCCGTGGGATGAGACCATCTTACTGGATCAGGATGGAGAGTATTTTGCACGTGCAGTGCTTTCAAGCAAGGGTCTGGTTTTTACAAAAGGATTAAATTATTACAGAAAATATATTTATGGCAAAAATGTAGCAGGGCAATCTTACAAAAGAAAGAACCTTGAAAGCGCACTCTATTCTCTCGAGAAGAAAACAGGTTATCTGCTGGAAAGGAAAGATGATAAACGTGTCAGAAAAGCCATTGCGACCCAATTGCTTGATCTGGCAATCAATACTTATCCCCAGTATCCCGGCCTGACCAGAAAAATACAGTCGAGGATCAAAGTACAGGGTCAAAAACCCAGGATGCCTGTTCTGGGGGGAAAAGAAATTGAATTCATAAAAAAATGCCTGGGTTGGAAAGCTGCCAAATTTGTCAGTTATCATTACCATAAAAAGCTGATCCACAGAAAAAAATAGCAGAAATGAAACATGTTTGTATCCTGACTCAAAGCCATTTATGCCGCAATCCAAGGGTTGTGAAAGAAGCCAATGCTTTACACAATGCAGGGTTCAAGGTAAGCATCCTGACAACCTTTTCCAATGAGGAGCAAATGAAAGAAGACCTCACACTCATTGATGATGGCATTGAATATAAAGGCATTGAAAATATAATACCAGGAAAAACCACAAAGCTCCATAACTTAAAAACCAGGATGGTTCGAAGGATTGCTTCAGAGATGATCTCCAGGCTTAAATGGGAAAATGTTGAATCATTGGGATATGGATTTCATAAGAACCTGAGGGCAGCCATAAAAGAGGATGCCGACCTGTATATCTGTCATCAGGAAATGGCAACGGTCATAGGATGCAAGTTGATAAACAGGGGATTCAAAGTTGCATTTGACTTCGAAGACTGGTATTCTCATGATTTACTGCCATCAGCAAATAAATACCGGCCGTTGCAGCTTCTCGGGAAATACGAAAAGTTCTCCCTTCAGAACGCACCCCTCACCTATACAACATCTAAAAGCATGGCGGATGCTTTTGGTTCATTTTCCGGAGGTCCCAAACCAGAGGTATTATACAATGTCTTTCCATGGGCCGAGCGTGAATGGCTGGATGGCAAAAACAAGGACAGGTTAAATCCGGAGAAACCATCCATACACTGGTATTCTCAAACGATCGGACCAGGAAGGGGGCTGGAATTTCTGGTCAGTGCCCTTGAAAAAGTAAAAACGCCTGTTGATCTGCATTTAAGAGGAAACTGTAAATCTGATTACGAGCAGCAACTCAGGTCTGTTTTTCCAACAGAAAAAGGTCATGGACTATATCTTCATGGGTTGGTACCTCACAAAGAATTGCTTTCGCGTATTGCTGAACATGACATAGGCCTGGCAACGGAAGAATATACCCCGGATAGCCGGAATCTGACCATCACCAACAAGATCCTTCAATATCTTCTTGCTGGTTTACCGGTGGTGGCATCCGATACATCCGGGCAAAAAGAAGTGGCTGCACTTGCCCCGGAAAGTGTAGTACTTTTCAGAAACGGGGACAAACAAGAGCTTGCCATAAGCATTGAATCCCTTGTAAGTAATAAAAACAAACTCGGGAGTTCAAAAAAGATGGCCCTGGAATACGCGAAAAAAATTTTTTCCTGGGAAGTACAGGAAAAAAAACTCATTGAATGGGTAAAAACAACAATTTAAATTCCGAACATGAAAGAACTATTAATCATATCACCCAATTTCCCTCCCATCAATGCAGCTGACATGCATCGTGTACGACAATCTTTGCCATATTTCAGAGAGCTGGGATGGAATCCAACCGTTATTGCTGTTATTCCAAAATATGTTGAAATGGGGCAAGATCCCATTCTTTTAAAAACCATACCGGAAGACATCGAAATACACAGAATACCTGCTTTTAACACAAAATGGACCAGGAAATTCGGTCTGGGCAACCTTGGTTACCGTTCATTATGGTTTTACAGGAACCTTGTTAAAAAGCTCATGAAGAAAAAAAAGTATGACCTTGTATATTTCTCAACAACAGCGTTTCCGGTGATGACCCTGGGACCTGTCTGGCAAAAAAAGTACAACATACCTTTTATTATCGACATGCAGGATCCATGGAGAAACGACTACTATCTTACTGTTCCCAAAGACAAAAGGCCACCAAAGTTCTGGATTGCATATCCTATGGCAAAGAGATTGGAAGCCATGACCATGAAAAAGGTGAATGGAATATTATCTGTATCCTCAGGATATCCCAAAACCCTCATGGAAAGATACACCAACATCCATCCAGATATGTGTACTGTCATTCCGTTTGGAGGGGCAGGTATCGATTTTGACATCCTGGATAATCTATCACTAGAGAATAAGTTGTTCGACAAAAATGATGGAAACATAAATATAGCCTATATCGGCCGGGGGGGCCATGATATGTATTTTGCGGTGAAAGCCATGTTCATGGCGGTAAAAAAAGGCCTTCAAGAGGATAAAGAAACATTTTCCAGGATAAGAATGTTTTTCGTAGGAACAAGTTACGCCCTCGATGGGAAAGGTTTAAAAACCATCGAACCCATAGCAGAAGAAGTTGGCATCCCGGAAAATGTAATCGAAATAACAAACAGGCTGCCGTATTTTGAGGCCATGAATGTACTAAAAGAAGCCGACCTGGTCTTCATACCCGGATCTACAGATGCACAATATACAGCTTCCAAGTTATACCCATATATTCTGTCAAAAAGACCACTAATTGCTATCTTTGATAAAAGCAGCTCCGTTGTTGAAATATTGAACAAAACAAATGCTGGCAATTGTGTAACATTTAACAAGGAAGAAAGCATCGAAATGCTAAGTGACAGAACATACGAATCCTTAAAAGAACTCTTTAAAAAGTTACCTTTCACTCCCGATACCAATTGGGATGAATTTGAACCATACACTGCAAGGGAAATGACCAGAAAACAAGTTGCATTTTTTAACAAAATCCTGGAACAATGGCAGAAAGAATAAAATTAGCAATCATCAGTACCCACCCCATTCAATATAATGCTCCGTTATTTAAGTTAATGGAGCAGTCAAAAGTGATCAAACCCAGGGTATTTTATACCTGGAGTCAGAGCGAAGAAGAAGTCATCGACAAAGACTTTGGGAAAACCATTATATGGGACATTCCATTGCTGGAAGGTTATGATTATGAATTTGTTAATAATGTTTCCCGGAATCCGGGCACACATCATTTCAGGGGAATAGATAATCCGGAATTGATTCAAAGCGTAAAAAACTGGGGCGCACAGGGTCTGCTAGTCTATGGATGGAATTTTAAAAGCCACCTGAATGTGATGCGGCATTTTAAAGGAAAAATACCGGTGTTTTTCAGGGGAGATTCCACCCTGCTGGATGAAAACAAAGGGGTTAAAACATTTATGAGAAGAGCTTTTCTGAAGTGGTTTTACAGGCATATCGACTATGCCTTTTACGTCGGAACCAATAATAAATTATACTTTGAGAAGCATGGTATCCCTTCGGATCATCTTTTCTTTGCTCCACATTCCATAGATATTGAACGTTTTTTTGATAAAACGGGAGAAAATCGGAAAAAAGCAGAACAACTCAGAGCCAGTGAAGGCATTCCGGCAGATAAAATCCTGGTTACTTTCGTCGGTAAATTCGTTCCGAAAAAAGATCCCTTGTTGCTTCTGAGGGCAGCAAAGAGCCCTGAATGCAAGCATCTTGACTTCTTATTTGTGGGGAACGGCATACTGGAAGACCAGATGAAAATTGAAGCAATGAACAGGAAAAATATTCATTTCATGGACTTCAAAAATCAGTCTGAGATGCCTGCCATATATTATATGTCGAATGTCATTTGCCTCCCTTCCCGTGGACCGGGAGAAACCTGGGGACTGGTCGTCAATGAGGCCATGTCATGTGAGCGGGCAGTTATAGCATCTGATAAGTGCGGATGTTCAAAAGATCTCATAAGAGATGGAGAGAATGGATTTACATTTGCTTCAGGAAACAGGAAGGATCTCATTGTGAAGTTGATGAAACTCGAAATGGTTGATAAAGTCAAAGCCATGGGACAAAAATCCAGGGTGATCATACAATCATGGAGCTATGAAAAAACAGTGAAAGGATTTGAAAATGGCATACAATCAGTCTTTGGTAATTACTAATTGTTAATGAACATCTCTGTAAAAAATATAATCATCATCGGACTTGGTGTTGTGACCTACATCGTTTTGGAGTTTTTTTCCAGGATGTATTTCCTGTCTAACGCCGGATTAGCACTTTCAATCATAGTTTTCCTGAAATTTATCAAAGACGTAGGAGAAAAGATAGATATTCGTGATGTCATTGCGCTCATTGCAGCATTACAGTGGCTCGTTGGCCCCATCCTGGCCTACAATTTTCTTCCGGAGCACCCACTTTATTACATGTCGGTCGGTGAAGAAACTTATATGAATTATGTTTTTACAGGCACTTTTCTTTTCATTATTGCCATGTATCTGCCAATTACAAAGGATCAGTTTATTGGCAGCAAGGATTTTGAAAGGCTGGAAGAGTTTGTCAGTAACAGGAAGTTTCTGGGTTACGTTTTGATTGGCCTCGGTATAGTATTTTCATTCCTGAGCAAGTTTACTCCGGGCAGCCTGGCCTTCCTGTTCTTTCTGTTGAGCAACATGCAGTTCGTTGGTGTATTCGTTCTTTTGTTTTCTGATAAAACCATCAATAAGTGGGTGGTTTTTGCTCTCGTCATGGGTGCCCTCATCCTGAATTCTGTTGCCATCGGGATGTTTCATGAACTCATTATCTGGATGCTTTTCACTTTTCTCATCCTGGCATATGTCTTAAAAATGAAAACGGGATTAAAAATAGCCATCATGGCAACAGGATTTTTTGCAATGCTGCTTATTCAATCCATAAAAGAGGAATACAGGGAGGCTACATGGTATTCATACAGCAATCAAAAAAACACAGCTATTTTTCAAAGCATTGTTTTGAAGCGAATCAGCGATCCTGCCAGTATCTTTGAAAAATCAGTCATAAACAATGCAGGAGCGCGTATAAACCAGGGATGGATCATTTCCAGGATCATGAAACACATTCCTGAAAAAGAATCTTTTGTGAAAGGCGAAACCATAAAAACAGCATTTACTGCAGCCATCCTGCCACGTGTGCTGGCTCCCGACAAAGCAAAAGCCGGTGGCCATGAAAATTTCGAGCGGTTCACAGGAATCAATCTTGCCAAAGGTACTTCAATGAACCTGAGTATCATCGGCGAAGCATATGGCAATTTTGGGACAACAGGAGGGATTGTTTTCATGTTCATCCTTGGACTTATCTATAATCTAACCATTGTACTGATAATAAAGCTGTCTCATAAAAATCCAACCTTAATCCTTTGGCTGCCTTTGTTATTTTTCCAGGTGATCAAAGCTGAAACGGATTTTGCCATCGTAATAAACCACCTTGTAAAATCTGCCATTGTAGTATGGCTTGTATTTTTTGTTTCAAAAAGCCTCTTTAAAATACGCATGTGATGAAGGAAAAAATTGATGTAACATACTTTTTCAGGAAGCCTTTTACAGGGAACCACAGTATTGAAGAACTGTTTGGATTTATCACGTCATCGCTGCCGGACACTGTATCTCCCCGAAAAGTTGAGATGCCTCACTTTAGCAAGGGTTTATTACCCAGGATTCGCAATGCCATTTTTGCATCCGGAAATCAGGGAGAAATAAATCACATCACAGGTGACGTTCACTACATTGCAATGCTCTTAAAAAAACGCAGGTCTGTTTTGACCATACATGATCTTGTTGCCTTAAGGCGGAATAAAGGACTGAAACATAAAATCATAAAGTTATTCTGGTACACATTGCCTGTGCGGAATGTGAGATATGTTACTGTAATATCGCAGAATACAAGAAAGGAGCTCCTGGAGGCAGTGAAAATGGACCCGGAAAAGATTGTTGTAATCCATGATTGCATTTCACCGGCAATAAAACATGTCCCGAAGGAATTTAACAAGGAACTTCCAAACATCCTGCAAATGGGCACAGGGCATAATAAGAACCTTGAAAACATCATCAGGGCAATTGATGGGATGAAAGTAAAACTCACCATCCTTGGCAAACTTCGTGACCACCAAAAGACAATGCTTGAGAAACATAAGATCCATTTTGAAAACCATTCCAATGTATCTTACAACAAAGTGATTGATTTATACCGGCAGGCAGACCTCGTCACTTTTGTCAGCACCTATGAAGGATTCGGACTACCCATCATAGAAGCCAACGCAACAGGAAGGCCGGTAATTGCAGGAAACAACACTTCAATGCCGGAAGTTGCAGGTGATGCAGCCATCCTGGCTGATCCATACAATGTTGAAGAAATCAAAGGCAGCATTGCAAAGATCATCAGGGACGAAGAATTTCGAAATAACTTGATAGTCAAAGGACTTGAAAACATAAAGCGGTTCAGTCCTGTTTTCATCGCAAATCAATATGCAGAATTGTACAAAAAGCTAATCTCTGAAAGCCATGAATAAGGTACTCACGTTTATCGATTGGTTTTGGCCCGGTTACAAAGCAGGAGGTCCGGTGCGTTCTTTACTGAATCTGACAGAACATCTGTCAGAAGAGATTGAGTTTCATATTGTAACACGCAACACGGATTATATGAGCAATGTACCTTATAGCAATGTTGAAAGTGACCAGTGGGTTGAGATGAAGCCAAATATTCATGTTTACTATATATCGAAGGAACATCTCAGCAGGAAACTCATCCGTTCATTCATTATTGATTCGGGACAATATGACCTGATATACATCAATGGAATATACTCATTGTATTTTTCCATACTCCCGTTGTATTATGCCAGGAAAACCAGGAGGCAACATCTTGTCGCACCCAGGGGGATGTTATCCGGACAAACTTTCAGTTCAAAGAAGAATTTAAAGAGAATGTTCTTTCTTTTCAGCCGGATAATTGGATTTTACAATAGGGCACAGTTCCATGCAACAATTGAAAAAGAAGCAAAAGACATTACTGGCATACTTGGGACAGATCCCTCAAAGATCAGCATTGCACCAAATTTGCCAAGAAAAGACCTTCCAGGGAAAATTCCTGAGCGAAAAAAAATAAAAGATGAACTCAAGCTTATCAGTATTGCAAGGATCGCGCCTGAGAAAAACATCCTTTTTGCCATAAAAATGCTGTCGGATCTGCGTGTAGGCAAAACCATATTTAATTTGTACGGAGAAACTTATAACCATGAATACTGGAATGAATGCAAGGCGTTGATCAAAGAACTTCCGGAAAATATCAGGGTTGAATACAAAGGAAGCATCAATTCTGATGAGATTCCAAAAACTTTACTGGACCATCATTTTCTTTTCATGCCATCAAAAGGGGAGAATTTCGGACACAGCATCCTGGAGAGCCTTATGGGTGGTTGTCCCGTAATTATCTCAGACAAAACGCCATGGAATAATCTGGAATCCAATCATGCAGGATGGGATATACCATTGGACCAACCAGCAAATTTCAGAAAAGTGCTTGATCAATGTTTACATATGTCACAGGAAGAATATGACCGGTACTCCAACGGTGCTTTAAAGCTGGCAAGGTCATTTGTCAGCAATGCGGACCTAACGGCAAAGAGTAAAAACATGTTCTATGGAAAAAGTTAATTTATCAGCATACACACCAGGTGATTATAGTCCCGGAGCAGGCATTATTAAAAGGATGCTTTGGTTTATCACCAATGTCCTGTTCTTTCAATGTCCATTAAGCACGATGAGCAGTTTGAAATGCTTTCTGCTAAGGATTTTTGGAGCAAAAGTAGGTGACCGCGTTGTGATCAAGCCCTCAGTAAATATTAAGTATCCCTGGAGATTGATTATCGGTGATCATGTCTGGATAGGTGAAAAATCCTGGATCGACAATCTGGATGAAGTAGTTATCGGGAATAATTGCTGCATTTCCCAGGGTGCCATGCTTTTATGTGGCAACCATAATTATAACGAGTCGACCTTCAATCTTATAACAGGAAAAATCATTCTGGAGGATGGTGTTTGGATTGGCGCCTTCAGCATTGTTGGACCGGGCGTTACGTGTAAAAGTCATGCTGTGCTTTCAGTAAATTCCGTTGCAAGCAAAGACCTTGAGCCATATTCTGTTTATCGTGGCAATCCGGCTTTAAAAGTCAAAGAAAGGATAATAGAATGAAAATATCATTGATCACCATTTCATATAACAGTGAATCTTCGATCGGAGACACCATTGATTCTGTCCTTGAGCAGGACTATAATAACATTGAATACATCATTGTTGATGGGAATTCAAGTGACCGTACCATGGAAATTGTAAGATCTTACGAAAACAAGATCAGCAAATCCATCAGTGAACCGGACGAAGGACTTTATGATGCATTAAACAAAGGCATTGGAATGGCCACTGGGGAGGTTGTTGGTTTCATTCATTCCGACGACATCCTTGCTGGGCCTGACATTTTAAGTAAAATAGCCAAAACATTTAAAGAAAAAGAAACGGATTCCATTTACGGTGACCTGGTTTATGTATACAAACAGGATACTTCAAAGATTCTTCGTTACTGGAAAGCAGGGAAATTCAGCAGGGCAAAAATCAAAAATGGCTGGATGCCTCCTCACCCTTCATTCTACGTAAAGCGGGAGGTTTATCAAAAATATGGGGGGTTTGATACAAGTTTCAGGATTGCTGCAGATTATGACTCGATACTTCGGTTTCTCGGAAAATACAGAATAAGTACAGCATATTTGCCAGAGGTTCTGGTCAAGATGAGGGTTGGAGGAGAAAGCAATAAAAGCCTTAAAAATATAATCAGAAAGTCGAAAGAAGATATAAAGGCGATGAAGAAGAACGGATTCTCAGCATTTCCTGCAATTATCATTAAGAATATTTCAAAAATCCATCAGTTCATAGTCCGAAAGTGAGCGTTACAAATTATATTCCTCATTCATTTTCTTCAAGACCTTTTCCAGGATGGCATTCATTCTTTCAACAAGTGGGGGTATAAGATCGTACTTTTTATCATCCTTTGCAAAAGCCATTATGTCAAGCACTGTTTGCTTAAGCGGTTCAATTTCTAACTGATAGATATTGGATTTAAGAAAATGGGCTTTCCGTTCAATCGTATCATAATCCTGTCTGCTCAGGGCATCATTCAGATCATCCATTGCTTCACTTGTAAGTCTTGAGAAGATCATCAATGAACTTCTCAGGAATTCGGGATCAGAACCCATGATCTTCAGGCTGTCAAGTTTATAAAGATCCTTATCAGGGATCATTTCAATGGGTGTTTTTTCTTTCTCATTGTTGCCTAATTCCGGCACAAAATAATTCACACTTTTGCCTAAAAGTAAACAAATCTTCTCAAAAAGAGTCTCCTGTTCAAAAGGCTTTGACAGATAGTCATCCATACCAGCATTGTAGCACTCTTCAATAACATCCTTAAAAACATTTGCGGTAAGGGCCAGTATTGGAATACTCAATTTCAATTCATTACGAATATTTTTAGTGGCTTCAATACCATCCATAATGGGCATTTGCTTATCCATAATAATGATATCAAAATCATTTTGTTTAAGGAGTTCTAACGCTTGCGCACCATTGTCCGCAACCACAAGGTTTGAATTCCATTTTGAAGTATTGATCTCAATAATTTTCTGGTTGAAACGGTTATCTTCTGCAAGCAAAATATTTACTCCCTTCAGAGTTTCCTCATCAACAATGGCTTTTCTTTCCTGCTCAAGAAGATCCTTTTCATTTCCTTTTTCAATCTTTAATGAGAACCAGAATTCTGAACCAGCACCTTTCTTGGATGAAAATTGCAATTCCCCTCCCATCCGGCGGACCAGTTGCTTGCTTATCGAAAGTCCCAACCCGGTTCCACCATAAGAACGTGTTTTGCTGTCATCTTCCTGTTTAAAAGGTTCAAATATTGTTTCTCTGTGCTCATCAGAAATCCCTTCACCTGTATCCTTGATTGAAAATTTTATGATATTATGTGATACTGATTCCTCTATAAGATCACAAAACAACTTAACATAACCGGAATGAGTAAACTTAATGGCATTTCCCAAAAGATTGAGAAAGATCTGGCTTAGCCGGTGTGAATCTCCAATCAGGACCGGTGCTATACGGTCGTCAATTCTATAGGTAAGCATCAGTGATTTTTCAATTGCATTGAATTCCAGAGATCTGATCAAAGGCTTCACCAGATTTTTTAGGTTAAAAGGAATGCTTTCAAGCCTTAACTCACCTGATTCAATTTTTGACATATCCAGGATGTCGTCGATAATGCTCAAAAGGTTGTGAGAAGAAAGATGAATACCTTCGACATAGTTCCTTTGTTCATCATTCAATTCAGTTGTAGATAATAACTGAACCATGCCATGAATGGTATTCATTGGAGTCCTGATCTCATGGCTCATATTGGCAAGGAACCGTTCCTTTGCCATGCTGGCTTCCTCGGCCTTTTTAATGTTTAGCAGGTTTTGATAAAATGAACCTGCCAGGTTCGTAATAAATGAAATAATTGCAATGTCCTCTTCTGAAAAGCGGTCCTTTTCAATACTGGAAACTCCAAAAACACCAACGGTTTTATTCTTGATTTTCACAGGAACAAAAAGTCGTGAATTGATTTCCCCGCTTCTCGGACTATTCTTCGATAAAGCATTGGTACTTGCTTTGGTATCCTTAATATAAACTAATTCACCTGTTTTGATAACATACCCGGGATACCTATCCATTGCCGTTTCTTCAGCTTGTTTGCGCTCTTGCTCATCAAGTCCTTTTGCTAAAAATAACCGCAGTCGCTTTAACTTTGGATCCATTAAATAAATCCCTGAAAATTCCGATGGTAATAATTCCTGGATCACTTCATCCACGGCCTGAGCCAATTCTGAAAATGAAGACAATTCTGAAAACTTTAAAGCAAAACAATCGAGCCTGTTGATCAGATTTTTCTGTTCTCCGTCCATATGATTTGATTTTTATCAAAAATAATCAAACATTTGTAAAATAAACCCTTATAAATGAAACTTATTCTTACTATTTCTATATAAATATTCAAGGAATATGAACGAATATTTAATGAATTAATTGATTTCACTTTTTATATTTTGTAATATTGTGTATTAAAGATAGAGAACATGAATAAATAATGCAAATGCACCTGCATTAAATTCATCGACAAAAACTGTAAGAGCCAAACTTAAACTTAATTCACACTTCGAAAACATGGAGTCAGTCCCAATATGTAATTTGTTTTCAGGGGATGCCCTTAACTGGATTATTTCGGGTATGATTCCAATTGTTTCCTTTTTGATCACATTTTTTCTTATGCCTCAAGTGATCCGGTTAGGTTTAAAACTTGATCTTGTAGACAAACCCGATCACAGAAAGCTTCATAAAAACCCCATTCCAACACTTGGGGGAATTGCAATTTTTATTGGTTTTTTCATTACGTCCATCGCATTCATGATCTCTTCAGGAAATTCTCAATTCTGGTACATCATTGGTTGTCTTGTTACACTGTTTATTCTTGGCATTATTGATGACTTAAAGGACCTGTCCGCCTCAAAGAAATTTCTTGTTCAGTTTTTAACAGCATTCCTGATTGCATACAGTGGCATCAGAATTGGCAATCTTTATGGGTTGTTTGGATTTTATGAGTTACCACTGGCTATTGAGTATATTTTAACAATCTTTGTAATTGTTGGAGTAACAAATGCATTTAATCTAATCGATGGGATAGATGGGCTTGCTGGTGGTGTTTCTTTTATCAATTCCACATTTATTGGTATTATTTTATTGATTTCCGGCAACTTTTTTTATAGTATTGTTGCTTTTGCACTCGCAGGAAGCCTACTGGCATTTTTATGGTATAACTTTCATCCGGCAAAGATCTTTATGGGCGATACCGGATCGCTGATCATTGGATTTCTATTGGCAATACTGGGCATATACATTATGCAGGAAGCTGCGCAAATAAATTTTGCTTTGGGAATAAGCGGTAACATAATGATTGTCATTGTTGGAATCTTTCTGATTCCGGTTTACGATACTTTGAGGGTTTTTATTGTACGGATTAAACAAAGAAAATCCCCCTTCACGCCGGATAAAAAACATATCCATCATCTTTTGATCGAAACAGGATACAATCATACCAGATCTGCATTGGTCCTTTACATGTCCAATATATTAATTATTGGAGCAGGTTTCCTGATGAAAAACCTAAATCCAAATTTTGCCATCCCTGTATTGTTTATCCTGGCCATTTTAATGACAGAAATGCTCAACATCCGCCGGATTATTATTAACAAAATCCAAGCCAGGTTCCTGAGCAGTAAGGCAGATGAAATATTTTCAGAAAACAGGTTTCTTTCTAAAAACATGGATCAATGAATCAGCAAAAACTCATTTACCTCGTTGACGATAATGAGCTTTTCGCCAGCACCGTCAGCAATGGTCTCAAAAACAAAATGGATGCTGAAGTAAAAGTTTTCCATACTGGTGAAGAAATGCTTGACAATTTTGAGGCAAAACCAGATGTGATCATTTTGGATTTTCAATTAAACAGCAGGATAAAAACAGCAAAAGACGGCGGAAAGATCCTGAAAGAGATTTTGGCAAGAGACCCCAACCTGAATGTCATTATGCTGACATCCATGGAGGATATTAAAAATGCTGTCACTTTGCTAAAAAAAGGAGCCATAGACTACATTTTAAAAGATGAAGTCTTTTTTGATAATCTTATTAATTCTGTTGAAAATGTATTTGAGATCAAGGATCTCAGAAATGAAATTTCAGAACTCAAAAAGAAATCAAAGCAATATCGAAAAAGGGTATTTATTGTATTTGTTTCTCTGGTCACCATCGTGACCATCCTGGGAATCCTTCTTTTATAAAGCCTGTTTTCTTTCTATTTTTACTTCAACATCAATGTCTTCCCTGAGATGCTTTTTTACTGCACATAAACTGGCGGTTTGAATCAGGGCTCTTTCGTATTTTTCAGGAAAATCAGCCGGAACATGGATAATAATGGTGAACCTGTCAATAATTCTTTTCACAGGATTAAATGACTGTTCCTGAGAGAGTGTAATATTCCCGGCAGGAATACCTCTTTGATCGCAGAAAGATTTGGTATAGATGCCGGCACAGGTTCCGAGTGAGGCCAGGAACAAAGTAAAAGGCTCCGGGTATTCCCCTTCACCGCCACCCTGGGGACTCTGGTCAGTTTCAATGGTAAATCCGTTAAAATCAGCAAATACTTTTTTATTACCGGGAAAATAGATTTTCATGATTTCTCAAGTTTAATTTAGTTTCCCAATAAATGTCTGAAACTTCAAAATGTTCAATAAAAAAATTTCAGTAACGCTGCAGCATCTTACCCAACATCAGAAATAACCTGCCACCACCCATAATCCCCAATCCCATCCATCATTAAAATTCAAAAACCTCACCAAGTTTAGGAACAACACAATTCCATTTATTCTCATGATTAATTTTCACCCTCAGGGCATCGGCTGATTGTTCATCCCCATGGTTTATGAAGACAGCCCTGGGTTTTCTTTTGATTTGGGATATCCAATCCATCAGTTCATTTTGATCGGCGTGTGACGACATGGTCCGGATCTCCTCAACATGAGCTTTTACTTTGTAGAATTCTCCATGGATCTTTAGCTCAGACGCGCCGTCACGAAGGAGTCTGCCCCGGGTCCCTTCAGCCTGGTAACCGCAGATAAGTATGGTAGAATCAGGATTTCCAAGATGCTGTTTAAGATAATGCAATATCCTTCCTCCGTTCATCATGCCACTGCCTGCAACAACGATTTTAGGCTTTTTGTCAGCGGCAATCGCTTCGGTTTCTTTCACGGAATGCACCATCCTGGTATGACTGAATGCCTCTTTAAATACGCCGGGTCCAACTTTTCTCCATTGTGGATAGTTTATGAAAATTCTGCTTACGTCTATCCCCATGGGACTATCAAGGTAAACAGGAATATTGGGAATACGGTTATGCTCTTTGAGGTTCCAGAAGAAATACAGAAAATCCTGAGCCCTGTCAACGGTGAAACTTGGGATAAGCAAAGTGCCCCCACGATTCCATGCATCATTTATGATTTTTTCAAGTTGCTTTTCTGTATCAGAATCCGGATGTTCACGGTCTCCATAAGTCGATTCAATAATCAGAAAATCTGCCGACACCGGTCTCTCCGGTGGCCCAAGGATGGGATCAAAAGGCCTGCCTATATCACCTGAAAACACAATCCTCTGATCCTTATATTCAATTTCTACAAAAGTAGCCCCCAGGATGTGGCTGTTCATTTTGAAACGTACCCTTATCTCTTCGTTCAAATCAATCCATTCCTCCACAGGCACAGGATAAAGCAATCCAATGGCTGCATTGGCATCCTTGCTGTTGTATAACGGAAGCGCCGGGTCATGCCGGGAATATCCATGCTTATTGGCATGTTCTGCATCCTCTTCCTGAATTCTTGCACTATCTTCCAGGATGATCCTGGCTAAATCAGCTGTGGGGGAAGAACAATAAACATTTCCTGAAAAACCCTGGTGAACAAGCCTTGGAAGATAGCCTACATGGTCGAGGTGCCCATGGGTAAGCAATATACATGATATAGATTTCACCTCTTCCGGAAGTTCTTTCCAGTTAAGTTCCCTGAGGTGTTTTAATCCCTGGAACAATCCGCAATCAACCATCAAAGAATAATCCGGGAATGACAATAAGGTCTTTGATCCGGTAACAGTCCCGGCTGCGCCCAGGAAGCGGAAAGAAACATTGAGGTCTTCACTTTTCATAGCAGAAATAAGTTAATGTACGGTATATAAAGGTTTAGCCTGATCCCGTGAATGGAATAATCCTGCCTGAAAATCTGCAAAGGTTTATATAATGCAATCTCAACAGGACGCACTTTCTGAGCACACATTCCTGGAACAAAATAAATCAAAGCGATAAAAACAGTCAAACCGATCAGTGCTTTCTTCATTTCGCAAGCTTGTTTATAGCCGTGTGAAATAAATGGAAAAAAGCCAAATATAACCAAAAAAAAAGCTCTTACTTTCATGATTTATGAAAATAAGAGCTTCTCAAACTTCAAGTTAGTTCAGAGCACCATTTTGAATTCGAATTCATCAGACATTTCCTCTCCTTCAAAAGATTCAATCAGGTTTCTATACTTTTTATAAACAGAGCGGGATTGCTTCTCCCCGTTGATATACATTCTTTTGTTGTCCAGTTTGATGATATAATCGCCATGTCTTTTGATCAGCCTGTCATTTTCCAATTCATCCTTTACAATCCTGTTCAGTTTGCTTTCATAAAGGTATCCCCGCATATTACGGTCAGGCTTGACCCATACTCTGTCATCAAAGCGTATATCCCGGACTTCATCCCTAATCCTATCCGCATGAGCCTGAACCCTCCTGGCTTCTTTATCGATGCGAGCATCCATATAGACATCCATTATAGCATCATCTGGTTCAACAAAAATATCTATATCATGGTCTGCCAGGGAATCCAATTCATCAACTACAAACACACGGTTTTCAAATCCAGGTATAATTTCATCTCCCGGTGTCCAGAAATAATAATCTTCACCATCAGGCACAATATCATGGAATTCATAATTATAGGTGTGGCCTGAATCAGTTCCCATTTTCGCTTCAAACCTGAAAGGAGACGTACCACCATAGACTATGATATTACCACTTTCATCATCTCTGATCACAATATTTGTTATGTTACTGTCAGAATAAATTCCTTGCAATGACTTCCTGTATTCATCCAGAAACTTTTTATAGTTTTCCTGGTTGGCCTTTAATTTCTCTTCAAGCTGGGCACTAAATTCCTGTTGAATTTGCTTTTGTTGCTCTCTGGCTTGCTTAAGTTTTATCCTGTATTCCAACCTTGCCTGCTCAGCCTGCTCCATGTATTGTCTTGCTTTTTCAATTTTCTCCTGTTGTAACTTTTTAAGTGAATCAGTAACAGCCGATGAATCCGGAAATAACGTCGCTGACAATAATAAATTTGTACTTGTGATATCCGTTAATTCAGGGCGCTTTGCACTTATCCGTATGGGCTCTACATCCCTTTTTTCTATTTCTATGAACTCGGTTTCAATATTTCCAGCTGAAAGATCATTAATAGACTCTGTGTTCACTGATTTAAAATCCATCATGTTCACAAGAGCTTCATCAGCTTTAAAAGAAATGGCTGCAGTAGCAGAAATGGCTGCTATTGTTATCAATATTATCATCACTGAGATAAAACCTTCAGCATAATTTGGAATTAATCTTGGTCTTTTCATCATTCTTTGTATTCGGTTCAACAATGAGTATTTATTTCTGGTCAAAGCAGGAGCCAACACAGTATTTTGCAGTTTCATTTCCTGGACTGCCGCCAGGGCATTTGCATACAATATCGGATTCTTACAGTATAAAATCGCAATATCATCTGAAATGTGTTCCCTTTCCATTCTGATGTTTCCTGAAATCCACCATACTGCAGGATGATAAAAGAAAATGGCTTCAACTGCTGATTGAATAAGGTTAATAAAATAATCTTTGCGTTTAATGTGGGCAAGTTCATGCATGAAAACGGTTTCTATCTGGTCTGCTGGCAGCTGCATAAAAAATCCAACAGGTACCAAAATTACAGGCCTGAAGAAACCCAGCGCAACCGGCACCTGTATGGCTGCAGATTGCATCAATTGAACGGACTTATTCACACCCATCCTATGGTTTATCTTTTTCAACAGATGTTCCCATTTCTCCTCCGTTCTGTATACCTTATAATATCTCAATCTTTGAGTATAGGCCAGTGAACCCAGGAGCCTCAAGAGAAAAATCATAAGACCAATAAGCCAGACCCCTACAAGCAAAGGCATATTCCTTTTGACATAATCGCTAAAAGCATTCCAGTATTCTTCTATCCCGCTGGTTGTATGTTGGCGCAGAACGGCATCAGCAAGTATGATCAAAACTGGCTTTTCATCAGTAACCTGCTGTCCCTGATTATAATTTGTGCTTACTATTGGTCTTTCGTATACCTTAAAAAAGGTTACTATTGAAGCTCCGAATAAAACAAGGAGCGACAAGCAGTATATCATATACCTGAGGCGTGCAGAGAACCTTTGTAAAAAAACCATAGCTATTGCAAGGAGGATGGCAATGATGGCTCCCTGCCAGATAGAATGGACAAGTGTCCAGCCAAGTGCCTGTGTCCATTCTGCCGATAATAAACTACTCAATGAATTCATTTCTCCTGATCCTCCAGTCTTTTAATGAGTTTTTTTATTTCAGCCAGTTCTTCCGCACTTGAATTATGATTGCCCAGTGCCTGCATGATCATCTTTGAAGCAGAGCCACCAAAAGCAGTTTCAAGCAACCTGTCTATCAATTTGCCCTGTATCTCCTTTTCATTCAAAACTGGAGTATAAATATGTGTTCTTCCGTCCTGCTCACGGGTTAGCATCCCTTTTTCATGCATGATCTGCATAATCTTCAGGGTAGTAGTATAACCTACCTCCCGCCTGATATTCAACTGATCGTTAATAGCCCTGACCGTGCTGGGACCACTATCCCAGAGAATGTTCAGGATCTCCAGCTCAGAATCTGTTGGTTGGATTTTTTTTCGGTCCTTATTCATGTTAAAAAAATTTTATCTACGAATAACTTCGTACAAATATATACGAACTACTTCGTAAATGCAAGTACTAATTACGAAAATATTCGTAATTTTTGTTAAAAAGTGTTAAATGTCTGAAAAATAATCCTTATTGATTATTCCTATTGATTTCGTATATTTACATTAACATTAATTATAACAGGATGAAAAGAATTCTTCTTTTATTATTTACAAGCATTCCCTTTTTACTTCATGCCGGAACAGGAAATCCCGGAGATGATGAGATGTTTTTCCTGACAATCATTTTATTTTTGTTAATTATTTTGGGTATTATATTGCTCATTGAGGAAATTCCTGTCATTTGGAAAAACATTAAAGAATTATTTTCAATGATTATGAAAATATGTCACTCCGCAGGATAGAAATCATAATAGGAGCGATGGTGATTGCACCATTCCTGGGACCGAACCGAATGTGTCACTGGCATTTGGGACGGTACTGGGAGATATTGATTTGGTAAGGAAATCTATACGCACCGGTATTGCCGGCATTGTGACCTTTTTCCTGGCAGGCATCCGTCCCAAATACTGGTGGGAAGAGCAAAAAGCCAGGAAATACACCTTCCAGGCGGCGGGTATCTGGTTCACATTGCTGATCATCCTGACCGCAATCGTCATATATCTCAATCTATAACAAATTTTTGCATTCCAGATCAAATTGTACATTGACAATACAAAATTGACAGTGGACAATATTAATTCTTGATTATCAAGATATTAACCCGATCCTTTCCGCCTTTCCCCATCCGCAAAATCCCCCAGAACTATATCTGTTTACGGGTTTTCCCCACCCTTAGAAAACGCTAAAAATCAGTCTAAAGGAGTAATTTCCTCCGTTGACCGACCCCTTGTTTTCGTTGTTACTTTGCATTGTACGCTGAAGGAAAAATTCCAACGCAATAAAAAAGAACAAAAATTAATAATAACGTTAAAAATTTAAGAACCATGAAAACAACAGTAACATTCATCGCAGCAATTCTTTTCGCAACTTTAACTTTTGCACAGGTTGCAAATCAAGCAGAACACGAACTAACAGGAAATGAAAACGAGGCTTTGACAGAACAAAACGGAAACTTCAACAGTGCTTTGGTACAATCTTATGGCAACCACAACGAAACCTACCAACTTCAAAGCGGAAACCTTAACACTACTCAAGTATATCAGGGTGGTGATGAAAACGAAGCTTTTCAGATTTTCGAAGGAAACAGGAACCATGCTTTACTAATTCAACTTGGTGAAGAAAATCTATCAGGCATGATCGTTAATGGCAACAGAAACGACATTTTGGTATCACAAGATGGATTTGTAAACATCTCTCAAATTGAAATTAATGGAAACCTGAACGCTTCAATGGTGGAACAATATGGTACTTTCAACAATTCTTTGGTTGATATTGATGGAAGTGGTAACTGGACAGTTGCCAATATGAGCGGAGGCAACAACTACATTGAACAAATCATCAATGGCAACTTAAACTATGCAGAAGCTACTGCCATCGGTTTTGGCAACACTGCTTTTGAAAACCAAAATGGTAACGGAAACTCAGTAATGGTAGGTCAGTTTGGTGATGGAAACATCGCAGCAATCAACCAGGATGGTGAAGGGAACCATAACTTAACAGGCCAGTTTGGACTCGGCCATACAACAACCGTATACCAGTCAGGTGAAGGAAACGGAAACTTAAACAGTCAGTCAGGAGCCTTCAACTCCGCAC